>JAZNPG010000044.1:0-1578 GCA_045589555.1 Acutalibacteraceae bacterium | reverse complement strand
TTACACGGTGTTTTCACGCTTCCAAAGCCAACCTCAAAACCCACTTTGTTAACAGCCCTCAACTGGATGTCAAGTGCAAGGGAACGCTTGAGAAAGTCAGAAAAGAAAGCACTATCCATTGAAGAAAAAATGGAAGAAATCAGATTTGTTAACCGAGCAAAGTGGTTGCTTATTGATGAACTGAAAATGAGCGAACCCGATGCTCACCGTTATATTGAAAAACAAGCAATGGATCGCTGCGTATCAAAGCGTGAGGTTGCGGAGAAAATCATAAAAACATACGAATAATCCCCGGAACATTATAATATGCACAGGTCCGTAAAAAACAGGCAACGCAAAAACATCCTCCTATGGCAGAATTAAGATATCTACCATAGGAGAAATTTTTATACTCAGAAGTTACAGATGCTTTAAGAGATATAAAAGGGTCAATGGAGATAGCAAGTTGAAAATTCATATAAAACCGAAACTTATTTCTGGTCCTTATTTGGTCCTTATTTCTGTGAAAAGATGTGCAAATATATGCAAAAATTAGGATGTGTTTAAATCTTGAAACCGTTGAAAAATAAGGCCATGTGACGTGATGCGCAACGATTCGTGAGGTCTTCTCAAGCTTTCAAGTCTCGCCACTCGGACCATCTTCAGAAAGGCTGAAATCGTTGATATACAACGGTTTCAGTTTTTTTCATTTCCGTTATTTTTACCCCATGGACATTATTTGGACATTATTCGTGAAAAAACAGGCTTTTTTGCCTTGTTTCAATCAGATTTGCGAACAAAAACAGGACATTACTCAGAGCAGTTTTCACTGCCGGGCAATGTCCTTGTTTAATTTTAAATATTTGTGTGATTAAAAATGATTGTGCCCGTCAAATTGGAATTTGTCAGTTTACCCTGCCTATCTTATCAAGAGGGATTTCTTTAAAATCAGGGGCATCTTTTCTGATTTCATCAATATCTTTGATATTATAATCTCCGTTATCGATATCGACAAAGATTTCATCGCATTTGCTAACATTATATATTCCGTTTTCGCTTATGTCGCTGAACTTCCAAACAGAGCTGTAAACATCGCCGTATCCCATGTTTTTATTGATAATAATATTATTCTTGAATGTACTTGCAGGGTTGGGAATATAATCGGGCGAATCTGATTTTGAAATATCGTCTGTGCAGTTCTTGTATTCGGGGAACGCATTTTGCCAGGTTTCACTCTGCCAGGGTGAATTATACAGCGCTTCCCACATATCGCCGCTGCCGATGTGAGCGTGAGTAAACCATCCGTTTTCAAGAGCACCCTCTCTTGCTCTGTCATCAAATCTCAGGGCATTGTTGCCTGGATTAACTATGATATTATTGGTTATGACGTTGTCTCTGCCGCCGCCGACGTGAATTGAATTGCTCGGAATATTGATAAGAAGGTTGCCGTATATCTGTTGACCTGAAACCGCATCATCAAGATAAATACCGTCGGGTCTGTGATTTTCCGAACCGACGTTATAGATACAGTTGTATCTTACAACATTGCCGTACCACACCCAGCTTCTTCCCGAATAAATTGCACCCGCATCATCCGAA
>JAZNPG010000043.1:0-34535 GCA_045589555.1 Acutalibacteraceae bacterium | reverse complement strand
ATATTTGCGGCGCTCAACAGCGCAAAGGTGATGCTTGCAATCGGCACGAAATATGAGCATTTCCATGCGGTATGGGTAAAGAACGAGTGGTCAAGATTCCTGAAAATCATGGCAAAGGATAAGTCGAAAGCGCTTATTCCTTGCTACAAGGACATGGATGCCTACGATATGCCCGATGAATTCAAGGCATTGCAGGCGCAGGATATGGGCAAAATCGGCTTCATGCAGGATTTGATTCGTGGTGTGGAGAAGATTATCAAAAGCGAAAAACCGCAAACAAAGGTTGTAAAGGAAACTGCAACAATTGTTCAGAGCAACGCAAATGCCGAAGCTCTTTTGAAGAGAGCATTTATGGCGATTGAGGATGGCGAGTTTGCCAAAGCAGACCAGTTCTGCGAGCAGGCTCTTAACATTGACCCCGAAAATGCACAGGCTTATCTCGGCAAGCTTATGGCGGAGCTGAAGGTAAAAAAGCAGAGCGACTTGCGTAATCGTGAGCAACCGTTTGATGGCAGCAATAACTATCAGAAGGTTATCAGGTTTGCTGATGACAATCTTAGAAATCAGCTTGAAGAGGCAACGGAGTTCATCTTAAAACGCAATAAAGATGCAGAATTGAGTTATCAGTATTCCGCAGCAAAAAGCAGAATGAAAACTGCCGTTAAATCTGCAGATTTTGCCATTGCCGGCAGTTGCTTAGAAAAAATCGCCGGCTACAAGGATTCTGATAATCTTGCAAAGATTTGCGAAGAAAAACGCAAAGAATATTCAAAAAAAGAGGTATTCAAAAAAAACAAAAGAAAAAAGATGCTTCTGGCAATTTTCTCTCTGATCATCATAATAATTCTGTTTATCCCGTTCTGGACAAATACCATATCGCCTGCTATTGATTACAATAAAGCATCAAAACTTGCACAGAGCGGAAAATATGACGAGGCAAAAGCAATCTATGTAAGCCTTGGTGATTACAAAGACTCTGCGGAACAAACAAAACTGATGAAATTGAATTTGCAGTATAACGATGCTCTTGAGCTTGCAGAGAACAACAAATATCCCGAGGCAATTGCCGCATTCGGACTTCTCGGCACTTTCAAGGATTCTGCCGAAAAGATAAATGAGTTAAAATACAATCAGGCGCTTGAGCTTGAAAAGAACGGCAATTTAACCGAAGCTGCATTTGCCTTCGGAGCTGTCAGCAGCTATAAGGATGCCCGTCAAAAGAGTTTTTCTCTGTGGGATGATATTGCGCAAAGAAAAACTTTTTGCAAAAGCGAATATCATGCAGTATATATCAACCGGAACGGCACTGTTGTTGCGCTTGGCGACAATCCCGACCAAGCCCGGTGTCAGGTAAATGAATGGACAGATATAATTGAAGTTTCAGCAAGTTATTCCCATACTGTAGGGCTGAAATCCGACGGCACCGTTGTTGTTGCTTCGGACTGTAGCTGCGATGTTTCCGGATGGACCGATATAGTATCAATTTCCGCAGGCTCTCAACATATCGTCGGACTTAAAGCTGACGGTACGGTTGTTGCAACCGGCAAAAACCGCGAAGGTGAATGCGATGTAAGCGGTTGGAAAGATATAATTGCAATTTCCGCAGGATACAAGCACACTGTAGGGCTTAAAGCTGACGGTACGGTTGTTGCGGTTGGCGATAACGAGCACGGCAGATGCGATGTCAGCCGCTGGACAGATATAGTTGCCGTTTCAGCAAGCTTCTCTCACACTGCCGCTCTGAAATCTGACGGCACCGTTGTTGCGGTTGGATTTAACTATGACCACAGTTGTTATGTTAACACTTGGACGGATATAGTTTCAATTTCAACCGGTGACTATCACACCGTCGGACTTAAATCTGACGGCACCGTTGTTGCTACGGAAATCGAGAACTACGGTGGAAGAGATTGGGATAAAGGTCAATGCAAAACCGAAGAATGGTCTGACATTATTGCTGTTTTCGCCGGGGATACGTACACAGTCGGCACTAAATCTGACGGCACCGTTGTTGAGGCGGGATACGATTTTTGCGACAAGCTTCACAACGTAAACGGCTGGTGCGGTCTCGAATCCTGATGCTCGAAAAAAGCGCTCCATGTTTTATGCAAGGAGCGTTTTTTCTGATTCATAAGAAAACTACTTTGTAACATTGAAACACAAGTGATTATGTGATATAATATTTAATATTCCATTTTCAAGGGGAACGGTATGAAAAAACAATACGATAACATACAGTTTATGCGTGGGCTTGCGGCGCTGACCGTTGTGTTCATGCACATTCAGATGGTTGCCAACGGCGCTTTCGGCGTTGAGCTTTTCTTTTGCATCAGCGGTTTCATCATGATGCACGTTACCGAAAAAAGCACCAAGCATTTTATAATCAAACGTGCAATAAGAATTGTTCCGCTTTATTGGCTTGCAACATTCGCAACTGCGGCATTGCTGATTATCATGCCATCGATGTTCCGCACACTTGCCCTGACGCCCGAGTATCTCATTAAATCCCTGCTCTTTATCCCCTATTTCTACACGGGCGAGAGCGGCTCAACCGTAAGCGCTCTTGTGCAGGTCGGCTGGACACTCGTTATGGAAATTCTGTTCTACCTTGTATTTTTTGTTTCGGCAAAAATCAGGCATCAGAGCAGGCACATAATTGCAACGGCGGTTCTCGTTGCAATGACCGCCGTCGGTCTGATATTCAGAGATTCCGAAAGCGATTTCATAAATTTCTACTGCCGCCCGATTATTCTTGAATTTGCGTTCGGAATGCTCTCCTACAAATTCCTTGTGCGCAAAGGAAACGAAAACCCCGATTACGCCCCCTCCGCTGCAACAAGAGCAATCTGCATATCCGCAGCCGCTTTGATTTGGGCAGGTCTTTTTGCGGAAGAATACATCGCTCTGTTTGACAGCGTGGACAGATTCATAAAATACGGCATTCCTGCTTTCGCCGTTTTCATCCTGCTTTTCAAGGGTCTTGAAAACTGCAGAATTCCCAGACCTCTTGTTATTCTCGGCGATGTGAGTTATTCGCTTTACCTCACCCACAGCTTCGTTGTGCAGGGCTTCAGCAGGCTCATTTATAACATCGATAAATTTTCCGTTACGGGAGTAATTCTTGTTATCTGTGCAGTTTTGCCGCTTGTTTTCGGCGTTGCATGGGTTTCATGGTGGATTATCGAAAACAAATTTACCGCCTTCCTGCGCAGAAAGCTTATCAGAAAATCATAACAAAACGAAAACCCTCTGATGAGGGTTTTTCTTTTTTACGGCGAATAATGGGTGGAGGCGATTTTATGAAAAAACTTTTCTGTATTTTACTCACATTTCTTATTTCGGCATCTCTTTTTGCCTGTTCAAAAGATGACAGCACGGGCACAACCGATGTATCTGCGGATAATTCAACAACAGCTCAAACCAATACGTCAGAAAGCAGTTTCGTTTCAAATGAAAGCGAAGCACTGCAAATAACGGAACAGCTTCTGTGTTCGGTGCCCACAAAACCTGTTGATAACTCTGAATTTCCGTTTACAGTTTCCGAAGAAATACAATGGGATACGCAGATTCATCTGCCTGCGGTCACAGCCGACCTTTGCGCCGCATACGAAGCAATGAACGAAAACGAAAAATTCAGGAATGCTGCGCTGAAAAATTATCAGAGGCTGACCCTCGGTGTAATCGGCGGCGAAAACTGCGTCAGAATTCTTTTGGAAACAGAAAACGGCGATTTTGTTGCGGTTGTCAACGAATCCTGCGAAATTCTCAGCACATGGGCAGAGGGCGAAACAAAAACAACGGAATTCTGGTTTCCGCATTTATGGGATGCGAGCAATGCCATGGACGAAAATCTTTCCATAGCATTTCATACGATGCACGCCGATGAGCACTATAAGGATGCTGTAATCTGTGATTTCGAACAGAATCATAAAACTGCAGACAACGGCAATCACCTTTATGAGGTGAAATTAAGAACAACGCATGGCGATTTTGCGGTTCTTATAACAGAATTCGGCGAGGTTGTTTCGGTAACGAAATAATAACTGAACAAAAAGCACCCGACCCGAAAGCATTTTCGGGTCGGGCTTCTGTTATTTGTCAATAGTCCCTGTTTGCGTAGTCCCAATAGGAATCATGATAGGCTTCAAGCCAGTAATCATAGTAATTGTTATGCCATTCTGAACCATCTGTATACTTTACATATCTCACACAGGCAATTGCATAATATGTATCACTATTGACAGAATCCCAACTGGTGTCTTCCTCTGTCATATCAAGTGTGCTGTAGGAATCTATCTGGTCGCTGTTATAAATCCGATATTCGTTGTCATATGATCCTATATATTCTGTTCTTGTAACGGGATTTCCGTTGCTGTCAAACTCCAGAACAGAAATATACGTTCTTTCGATTGTTTTGCCTGATGAATTATGAATATTCATGCGCAGCCTTTTTTCTCCGGAAAGATAGAATATTTCTTCCGAATCTTCAACTATATAAATGGTCTGGTTTTTCCAATATGTTTCCAACCAGTATTCATCCTCAGCTGCTTCAACCCTGTCATATGCATTTGCGACATCGGAGTCATTAACATATGAACTCAGGCTGTCAAGCTTGCTTCTTGCTGAATCAAATTCGTTTGAATTGATATGGTAATCTACCCATGACATGGTCCATTCCTTATACGCTTGCTTCGCCTCGCTTAATTTTGCTTCAACATCGCTGTATTGCGGATAATCGCTCGAAACCTTGTTGAAAGCATCGATTGCTTCCACGTAATAATCGTTTGCCAGATATTCAACGCCGTCATTATAATACTCTCTGTTGGAGTTAATGGCATCAATCTCGCTCTGCGCTGCGTTTGCCGCAGAGCTGACCTCGTAATAGCTGCTGTTTAAATACACTGAGAGCTGATCACAAGCATAGGAATAAGAAATATCATTATTTTCAAAATCGGTTTTTATCGAATTGATTGCATCGATATCCGCCTGTATATCATATTGTTCATCTTCAACAATATATCCGTTTCCGTCATAATTTCCGCTGCCGTCATCGTAATAAATGCTTGGGTCTATAGGCGTGTCAGGAAACTGCACAGACGAGTTCGGTGTGCGCCAAAACAAATAGTAGCATGTCACACCAATAGCAGCAATAACAAGCACTGCAATAACAATTCCGATTATATTGATACCCTTGTTATCATCATCCGAGGGCTGAAGATCAGCGAAATCATAATCATCCTCCTCGGATTCTTCGTCATATTCTTCCGCCTCAACAATGCCGTAATCAACCTTGGTCACTTTCGGCGGTTTGTTGTTGGCAATAACCGTATCTTCGTCGCTTTCCGCAAAAGCGGTTGCTTCATCATAGGCAAAGCCCGTGGGCTCATCTCCCGAAAAAGCCGCAGGCTGTTCATCTTGCGCAAACGCCGTCGGGTCATCGTATTCCGCGAAGGCTGTCGCCTCATCCGCATACATCTGAGTGACTTCCTCTGCTTCGGGTTCTTTTGCCATTAAATCAGCATCAGGCTGACGGCTTCTTTCGGACAAGCTGTCTATCAGGCTGTCTTCCATAAACAATGGCAGGGGAGCTTTGCTTCCGCCCGTCGAAACTTCATTGCCAAGCGCAGGCGCAGCAACAGTCAGAAAACCGTCTGTAAGATTTTTGATATCTCTCTTCATTTCGCTCGGCGAAGAATATCTCTGTGCAGGACTGTATGCACATGCCCTGAGAATTATGCGCGCCATTTCGGGCGATGCATCCACAGGTGCAGGCAGGCTTTCGCCGTGCATTCTTCTTTCAAGCGCTTTCTGTCTTTCATGATACGAAACCGCTTCCGAATAGGGGTTTGTAAACGGGTCCTTGCCCCTGTTGAGGAGCTTATACATAACCATACCGAGCGAATAGACATCCGCTCTGTTGTCATATTTATCGCCCCTGTAAACCTCGGGCGCCATATATGTATATGTTCCCTTTTTGGACATGGCGCTCGTTGCGTTTTCAAGCCTTCTTGCAACTCCGAAATCGCCGATTTTATAATTGCCGTAGCTGTCGATAAATAAGTTATCGGGCTTGATATCTCTGTGTATTATATTCTTTTCCGCACAGATTTCAAGAGCATTGCAAAGGTCGGATGCAAGCCTTGTAACTGCTCTTTCGGTAAAGCTGTTTTCTCTCGCAAACTTTGTAAAAGCCGTAAGATATTCCATTCGGATATAGATATCCCAGCCGATTTCATCGGAACGCTCAACTATTTTATAGTTTTCAACCGAAACAATGTTGGGTGCGCCCTTGAGAACAACCATCATTTTAATTTCGTTGGCAAAATCCTCAACTATGCCCTGAAAATGCTTCTTCACCGCATATTCGGATGAATTTTCAGCTCTTACAGCATTAATTTCGCTCTCGTTTTTGGGAATCGAAATTATTTTGATGGCACAAACGGCATTGATTCCGTATTCATTGCGTTCGCACTTGTAAACCTTGCCGAAGCTGCCTTCGCCAACCTTTTCAACAGCCCTCCACTCCAGCCATATACCGCTGAAATCAGGTAAATATTCCGCCAAAACCCCATCTCCTCTCAACCACACACATATTAGAATAATATAATTATATTAACAACTTGTCAAGACCGCAAAGCCGCCCTGCGGATAATTATATCAACATTTCCGCAATCTTATCAACGCATTCCTCGGGAGTGAATCCTGCGCAGTTAACCGTTATATCGGCATATTTCTCATAGAGAGGCGCTCTCTCTTCGTAAAGCTCCGCTATGCTTGTGCCCTCTTTCATTGCAATGCCTCTGGTATGAATGTTGTTGATTCTTCTCTCGAGTTCATCGGGCTCAAGCTTCAGATAAACCGCTTTACCGTTTGCGCGCAGTTTTCTCATTGCTTCTTCGCCGTATACAGCGCTGCCTCCCGTTGCGATAATACAGTTTTCAAATTCGTTTTCACATATAACGTCATTTTCGATTTTCAGAAACTCTTCTATCCCCTGAGAAGAAATAATTCCGCAAAGGCTGTCTGAGCATTTTTTCTGAATGAGCAAATCTGTATCAACGAAATCCATCAGCAGGGATTTCGCAAGCAAAACTCCGATTGTGCTTTTGCCCGCACCGGGCATTCCGATAAGAATTATATTTTTCAAGGTTTTTATCTCCTTTGCTTTTATACGGAGATTATATCACCGTTTACCGATAAAGTACAGCATATTTCGGATTGTTTATCTTAATAAAAATTTAATTTGACATATTTATACTTTATTTGTTAAAATATATTGTTTTAAAAATGCAAAGTGAGGAGAAAAACATGGGATTCAAGGAATACATAACAAAAGCTCTCAACAACCCCGAGCCCGGCGATAAAATCGAATATTATAACCTCAAAAAAAGAGTTACGGGTAACGTTCTTTCAAACGCACAGAGAACAATTCCTGCAGGCGGTTACAACTACGAGGCTGATATAACAAAGTTCTGGGAAGAATTCCAGAAGCTCAAGGAAAGCTGCGATTACAAGCTTACTTTTAACACAATCATGCTGCGGGTTCTCACGGAGGGTCTCAAAGCTGCTCCCAGACTCAACGCCCACATGGATTACAAATTCAAAGCATCCTGCGGCAGACTTATAATCAAAAAGCACATTGATGTCGCCGTACCCATGCTTATTGACGGCGAAACCTTCCCCGTTAAAATCAGAAATCTTGAAGAAAGAACTCTCAAGGAAACTGCAGAGGAATTTGAAAGACTGACACAGACTCTTGAAACGACAGATGTTGACAGACTTCTTTTCGATATCATTCTTCAGCGCCTCATCGGTTTTATTCTCAAGGGCAAGCTTGCTTCAACCGCCGCACAAATTGCAACGGGCTATGTCGGTAAATATAAGGTTGCCAAAATCTCGGGTCTTTTCGAGCATGTTCCCCACAACGAAAGCTCGCTTCAGGTTGACGATATGAACGAGGGCACCGTTTGCCTCACAAACCTCGGTTCACTCTATAAGGGTCTGAGCGGCAACGTTACATACGCTCCCATTCTTTATCCTCAGGTTTTCATTATGGCAATGGGCGCTGTTCAGGACAGGGATTATGCCTTCAAGAACGAAAAAGGCAAGGTTGACATTGCAACCAAAAAGATTCTCCCCATCAACATTATGTTTGACCACCGTCTCGGCGGCTTCAATGATGTTATCCCATTCATCAAAAAGCTTGATGAGATTTTTGCAAACCCCGAAGTTATTCACGAATGGTAATTTCCCGCGGATACGCTTTATGTGTATCCGCCTTTTTTATTGATTAATTCAAATAATTAAAGTATAATATAGAAAATCTTGATATGTGGTGATATTATGGAAAAATATATAGATCTTCACACGCATTCCCTCATGTCTGACGGCTCGATGACCCCTGCCGAGGTTGTCAGAGAAGCAAAAAGGGCAGGGCTTGCCGCAATTGCACTCTCCGACCACGATACGGTTGACGGAGTAAAAGAAGCCATTGCGGAGGGCGAAAAAATCGGCATTGAGGTTGTGCCTGCAATTGAATTTTCGGTGCAATCCGAAACCGAAACTCACATTCTCGGATATTATACCGATATTGAAAATCCCAAGCTTGCCAAGGCGCTTGAAAGCATTATTGAAACCCGAAAATTCCGCAACCGTGAAACATGCCGCAAGCTCAACGAGCTTGGCTTTGACGTTACCCTCGACGAGGCAAACGCAATTGCACCCAACGGATTTATAGGCAGAGCGCATTTCGCAAAGCTCCTTGCAGATAAGGGCTACACCAAAAGCGTTAGTGAGGGATTCAGGCTCTATCTTGAAAACGGGAAATACGCTTACTGCGGCAAGCAAAGCATGACAGACGAAGAAGCCGTTCGCCTTATAAAGGACTGCGGCGGCGTTGCATTTGTTGCACATGTGCACCTCACAAAAAAGAGTGATGCCGAGCTGCGTGATTTTCTCATTCGCTTAAAAGCCTGCGGTCTTGACGGAATCGAGGGCTACTATACCGAATACACCCCCGATATGCAGGCGAAATATCAGGCTCTTGCCAAGGAGCTGGGTCTGATAATCTCGGGCGGCACGGATTTCCATGCTCAGATGAAGCCGCATATAAGCATCGGCACGGGCACGGGAAATTTGCGTATACCTTACAGCGTTCTTGAAACGATAAAATCACGCAAAAAAGGCTGATTTTCCTCTTTGTTAACATTCAGTTCATAATTTTTGTGGGATTTAAACAGATATTACAACCCTTTTCTTGCTGTTTTGGAAAAATTATTCTTGATTTTCAATTCGTTTTCTGATATAATGCTTCCTTGGGTTTTGCAAAAACCCGTGCATGAGGTCTATTGAATATCAGGAAGCTCAGTTGATTAAGGAGATTTATTGAATGGCAGCAGGAATAAAAATTTTATCGATGATAATGTCTTTTGTCATCGTTTCTATATCAGAAATTACTCCCTGGGTTTTCAGCAATGAAAACGCAGCGGAAAACTCGGTTCTTCTCGATGCGACATGCTTTGACTCTGTTCTCAGCATCCCCTCAGAAGAAATATTTGCAGCTGAAGGCGTTTCAGTAACCGAACAGGTTTCGGAAATTACAGAGCCTGCAACCGAAATTTTCGCAGAAGAAACAACATTCATGGCTGAAAAGGCAATAACAACGGTTGCTCCCGAAACAGAGGTAACCGTTACCGAAGAGGTCTCTGAAGCTGAGGAAACCGAAGCAACAGAAGACACGGAGGAAACAACCGTAGAAGAAACCGAAGAAATACCCGAAGCTGAAGGCATGCTCTGGCCCGTCGGAATCAGCTCCATGGTAGTTTCAGGCTTCCCTGCATACGCTAACGGTGCAGCTCACCACGGAATCGATATTTTTGTTTCCTACGGCGACGGCAGAACCCGTGACGATAACGGAAACAGCCTTTCCTACGGCAAGCCCTTCCGTGCTGCGGAAGACGGAACGGTTGTTGAGGTTTATAATGACGGCAACTGGAACACGGGCTTCGGCAATTATTGCATCGTTGACCACGGTGACGGAACACAGACCCTTTATGCTCACGCAAAAACTGTTTACGTTCAGGTCGGTGACTTTGTAAAGCAGGGTCAGACCCTCGGTGAAATCGGCGATACGGGTAACACAACCGCTCCTCATCTTCATTTTGAGGTAAGAGTCAACAGCTCAAGAGTCGATCCCCTCAACTATGTAGTTGAACCTTAAACATAACCGATTTGGCAGCACCGTTAAATCAGCGGTGCTGTTTTTGTTTTATCTTATTGAAATAAACTAATATTTATGGTATTATTTATATAATTAAATATAATCGGAGATTCTGAAATGAAAAAGAAAATTCCAAGCATACGGATAATAGCATTCGGTTATATGCTTTTTGTTCTGACGGGAGCGCTGCTTCTGACCCTGCCGTTTGCTTCCCGAAGCGGAGAAAGCGTCGGCTTTATCAACGCTCTGTTCACTGCAACCTCGTCCTCATGCGTTACGGGCCTTGTTGTTATGGATACCGCAACCTCATGGAGCCTTTTCGGTCAGATAGTTATAATCTGCCTGATTCAGGTCGGCGGTCTGGGATTCATGACAATTGCTACCCTGTTTTCAATGGCATTAAAACGCAGAATAGGGCTGCGCGCTCGAATGACAATGGTCGAAAGCATCAACAATGATAACATCGGCTCTGTTCTTGAACTCACAAAAACAATCGTTATCGGCACAGCAATTTTTGAGGGCGCAGGCACCCTGCTTTTAGCAACCCGATTTATACCCGAATTCGGATTAGCCAAAGGCATATGGTATTCGGTTTTCCATGCGATTTCGGCATTCTGCAACGCAGGCTTCGACCTCATGGGCGTTTATGAGCCCTATGCTTCGCTCACACTGCATGCCGATGACGTTCTGGTCAATGTCACGGTTATGGCACTGATAACCCTCGGCGGTCTCGGTTTTTTTGTGTGGGATGACATTTATAAAAACAAGCTGAAATTCAAAAAATACAGTCTTCATACAAAGCTCGTGCTCACGGTTTCGGCTATTCTCACCTTCGGCGGTGCGCTGCTTTTCATGATTTTTGAAAGAAATTTCACCAACGCAGGCGCAGGCGTCGGTCAGAGCATTCTCAATTCGTTTTTCGATTCCGTTACCGCAAGAACAGCAGGCTTCAACACAACCGATACCGCAGCCTTATCCCCTGCAGGCAAAATTCTTACGGTTATCCTTATGTTTATCGGCGGCTCGCCCGGCTCAACGGCAGGCGGCATGAAAACAACAACGCTTGCAGTTATCGCAATTTCAACCTTCAACGGCATGCGCCGCAGACAGTCAAAGGGCATTTTCGGCAGACGCCTTGAAAAGGATGCTATCCATAAGGCAAGCTCCGTTGCGTTTACAAACCTTACCCTTGCGCTCACAGGCGTTATTCTCATCTGTGCCTTCCAGCCTTCTCTTAATATCTCGGATATCATTTTCGAGGTTACTTCGGCAATAGGCACCGTCGGAATGACAACGGGAATCACCCGTGACCTTATTACGGCATCAAGGATAGTTATAATCTTCCTGATGTATTGCGGCAGAGTCGGCAGCGTTTCGTTTGCACTGGCTCTCATGGAGCCTCATTCTGCTCCGCCCGTCAAGAATCCCAGAGAAAAAATCACTATAGGTTAGGGAGTAATACAATGAAATCTTTTCTTATAATCGGCATGGGTCATTTTGGTCAGCATCTCTGCAAAAGCCTTGCCAAAACAGATTGCGAAATTATGATTGCAGATAAAAGCGAAGACCTCATCGAAGAAATGATGGTCTATGCCGACAGCGCAAAAATCGGCGACTGCACCAATGTTGATGTTCTCAAATCATTTGACATTCCTTCGTTTGATACCTGCTTTGTCTGTATGGGCGAAAACTTCCAGAACAGCCTTGAAATCACAAGCCTGCTCAAGGATTGCGGCGCCAAAAAGGTTATCGCCAAAGCAGACAGGGATATTCAGGAAAAATTCCTGTTGCGCAACGGCGCCGATGCCGTTATCTATCCCGATAAAAATATGGCTGAGCGCTACGCCGTAAGAGAAAGCAGCGAGCATATTTTTGACTATATTAACCTTGACGGCGATTATTCCATCTATGAAATCGATGTTATTGACCGCTGGGTCGGCAAAACCGTAAAGGAACTCAACTTCAGAGTCAAATATAATCTTTCTGTTCTTGCAACAAAAAGCGGCCACAAAATAAACCCCGTAATCTCAGGCGTTCAGCGCTTTGAAAAGGATGAGCACCTTCTCGTTCTCGGCACTCTTGAGGATGTCAGAAAAGCTATAAAATAATAACGCATAAATCCGTTGACAAAAGACACATAATATTGTAAAATTCTAAATGAAATAAATATTGGAGGTAATAATTATGGTTTTAGCTGCTGTCGGCAAAAACGGCACAGGCAAGGATTTCTTCCTTGAATATGTTGCAAAAACTTACGATTTCCCCATGATTTCAATTGGTGACGTTGTAAGAGAACTCGCTGCAAAAGACGGTCTTGAGCTTACAAGAGATAATCTTCACGCAACCTCGAAGAAGTATATGTCCGAAAACGGTCAGACCTTCTTCCCCGAAATGATTGTTAAAAAGATCAAGGAATCAGACAGCCCCAACTTCCTTGTTTCGGGCATCCGTCCTCCCTCAGATATCGAGGTTTTCAAGAAAGCTTTCGGCGATAAGTTCGTTCTTGTTGATGTTGTTATCAGCGATGACGAGGTTCGCTATCAGAGAATGCTTGCAAGAGGCTCTGAAAGAGACGGCAAGAGCGTTGAAAAGCTCCGTGAAAACGACCTTCACGAAGAAGAAATCTTCCACACCAGCGAAAGCGAAAAGATGGCCGATTACATTATGAAGAACGACGGCTCAGTTGACGATTTCTACGCAGGCGTTAAGGATTTCTATGATAATTATCTGAAGGCAAAGCTTGACTGATAAACGGGAACTGTCCCACTAAGCGAAAAACAAAAGAAACAAGATATAAGTAGGGGCGACCCTGTGTGGTCGCCCGCAAATAAAAGTAACAGGCTGCATCGGTTAACAACCTTTGTAAGCCTGTTTATTGTTTCTTTTTAGCCGTTTTTTCCGATTTGACGTATTTGTATACGCCTCGCATCGGAAGAAAACGGCTTTTTCTTCTTAGTGTGACAGTCCCTTACAATTCACCACAATATCACATTTGCTTTTTATATCAAATTTCTCAAAATATTTATCCTCCATGGGAATCCATTTTGATTTGAAACTCTCAAGCTTTTCTGCTCCGTTGCGCTCAAGGATTCTTTTAAGGCGCAGTTCAACCGGCGCTTCAACAAACACCGTTAAGTCATAGCTGATTTGCATTTCCGGATGCATTGAATAAGAGCCCTCAACGATGATTACTCCCTCGGGAATCACCGTCTTTTTTTCAGAAATCATGCCCTCTGAGCAGCGATAAACTCCGTATTCAAACGGCTTTCCGCTTTTCATTCCGCATGCAACCTCCCCGACAAACCTCTCATAATGTATGTTGCCGCCTGCCTGCGCAAGGCGCTCGGGTGTTTTCATTTCAAAAGGCAGAAAGAAATCATCAGCATGGATTATCTGCGCACCCGTTTTTTCGGCAAGCTCTGCTGCAAGCGTTGTTTTACCCGAGGCACACGGACCGTCTATTCCGATAAGAACAAGCCTTTTTGTCTTTTTCAGTTGTTCGATTTTTTCTGTAATATTCTTCATATCATTATATAACTATGGCACCCTCCGAAAGGAAGGTGCCACAATTTTTTAAATAATTTTTATTTATTAACTTCAACGCTGTCGTTGAACTCGTTAACCTGATTCTGCATAAGAGCTCTTCTTTCGCGAAGCTCTGCATACATTCTGTCTCTCTTTTCACCGCTGAGGTCATAGAAGAACTTGGGAATAATGCTGAGCATACCCGTAACAACGGGAAGGGCTGTGCACATCCAGAAAAGAGCATGGCGTGCTTTGGCTGTCTGGTTGCCGTGTGTTGCATTAACATTATAGCCAAACCAACCGAGCAAAAGAGGCTGGAATGTATTCTTGACAGTGCCGACAGCCTTGGTAACAATGTCCTTGGCAACGCCTGTCATACCCTCTGCTCTGAAGCCGTTCTTCCATTCGCCGTAGTCGATGGCCTCGTTACGCATTTCGTTGGGGATAACGCTTCTGAGACCCCAGAAGAACATCCAGATGGTTTCACGGATCATAAATGCGGGAATCATAACCGCAAGGTTTTCATAACCCTTCTTGCCCTTGAAGTTCAACAGCTCACCGGCTGCAAATACGCCGAGCATGAGTACACTGTCAACATGCGAGCTGGCAATCCACAGAGCCTTTGTGGAGAACTTGGAGCGAGCCCAGGGAACATATGAATATGAAATGGGCGAAACAACCGCACCGGGGATACCAACGATTGTTGCCATTGATGCAAGGTTAAGAACCTCGATGTAATAAAGGTTTGTACCCAAGCCAACGCTGAATGAACCGAGGATTTCTGAAAGAGTAATAAGGAGCAACGGCTTATTGGTAAGAACCGATTTGATTCCGCTTGTGATAGCGGGACGGTCAACCGTCTGCATAACTCTTTCTTTGGCAACGAATGCATAAATAAGAGCAAAGAGACCTGAAGCAAGGGCGGTAACAACGCCGCCGATAACAAACATGCTGTTGTAGCCAAGCTCATATGCCTTCAGATTTGTAATCATCAGCTCTTTGTTTGCGCTGCTGTTGATATACATATCAATAAGAAGACCCATTAAAATTTCAGGGGCTTTTTCAACAAAACCCGAAAGCAGGTTTGCCGAGGAAATAAGACGGGTTCTGTCAACAATGTTTGGCGTTATAGTCGCCGTCATACCCGTTCTGACAATCATAATAAGCGAGCCTGCAAGGTTGTTGAATATCTGCAGGAAAAGATATGGCACAAACCTTGACATAGCGGAACCGATGCCCTGCGTGCCGTACATAAGCGGAAGGCTCCAATAGATAAGCGAAATAAGAACGCCGGGGATTGCGTAAACAACAAGCCATGGCTTGAACTTGCCCCAACGTGTTCTTGTTCTGTCAACAATAGCGGCAAGGAAAAGGTCGTTGATAATATCCCATATACCGATAATACCGTTAGTGAGCGACTGAAGCTTAAGGTCGATTTTGAGAATGTTCGTTCTGAAAACATCGTCATACTTACCTATGTTAAAGCTTTGCGCAATATCGTCAAGAATATAGGCTAAGGTTTCTTTTGAGCCTACATAGCGCCTGTCTTTGGGTACAGCTTTGGGAGCCTTTTCCTCAACCATTACGGCTGCGTTTGACTCATTTGCCATATCATCTCTCCCTATCTTTAAAATTATTTAATTAATTTTAACACAGTATGAACAACTTTTCAACCGCATAAATTTTTTTCATTAATATTGCACAGTATTAAGCTTGTTTTTTTGGTTATAAAATCAATTATTTTTTTAAAATTATATATAAAATTAAAAATAGAGGTTAAAACAGAATTATTCGCCGCATCCGTTCATAAAATAAATCCGAGGTGACAGTAAATGCTGAAAAAAATAAAGCCCTATATCGTTTCGGTTGTTATCGCTCTTGCGGTGGGCGGTTTATCCGCGGCGGTAACAAGCGGCAGCATGGAGGTTTATTCAAAAATCAATCAGCCTCCTCTTTCGCCGCCGTCAATTTTATTCCCGATTGTGTGGACAATACTTTTCACTCTTATGGGAATAAGCGCCGCCCTTGTTTATCAGTTCAAGGATACAAAACACGATGCCGTGCGCACGGCGCTGATTGCTTACGGAATCAATCTTGCGGTGAATTTCATATGGAGCCTGATTTTCTTCAATATGCAGGCTTACCTGTTTGCATTCATATGGATTCTGCTGCTGCTTGCCGTTATCATTGCAATGATAATTCTTTTCAAGAGAGTCAGCCCCCTTGCGGCATACCTGCAAATTCCCTATCTTCTGTGGGTAACCTTTGCCGCTTATCTCAACCTTGCGATTTATATTCTGAACAGATAGAAAAACGGCTTGCATTTTGAATGCAAGCCGTTTTTGATTTAACCGTCTTTATTAATCACATGCATAAAACCGCAATGAAATGTTATTCAGATAAGTCGGCGGCATTTCAACAAAACCAAAGAAACGCAGAAAACAAACGGTTTAAGCAAAGCTGATGCCGCAAACATTCTGTCGTTCTTCTTTAAATAAGGGCTTCAATAATCCACATGAGACTCTGTATAAGATACATCGGCAAGCCGAGCGGAAGCATCAGAATAAAATAAGGAACAATCAATAATCCCATAATCAAAACATCCTTTCAGGTCAGTTAATAGTCAGTTCGTTGATATACTCGCCTTTGTCGGACATGAATTTATCGTTATGCTCCATATAAATCATGCCTTCGTTGAAATATTCCCAATCTTTAGTAAAACTGTCATTGGTGTTATAGCTCTTGCTTTTCATTGTGAAAAGCAGGTTTCCGTTTAAATCCAGAACATCGCCCGTTTCATATACATAATACTTTGATTCGCCCATGTAATAAATCGAGCTTTCAACAGGCTCAAGCATGAACTCACCTTTTTCATTTATTATTGTGTGGTAGAAGTTCTGAAGTTCAACAACCCAACGGTTATCAGTATCTCTGTAATCCTGTTCTTCAACCCATCTTAATCCGTCAACGTTATAATTTGTTACATTTCCGTTTATATCTATCACTTCCAGATAAACGGTTTCCGTTTCCCGATTGTACTCGCTTGCTGCCGAATAACCGTTAAGATTAGGGTTGGAATTTTCATACGTGTATTCACAAACCGTTTCCAATGTTTTTCTGTTAAACAACTCATATTTACAAGAGTAGATCGATCCGTCTGCACTCTGCGCTGTGTAGGATTCATCGGAATCTCTGAAATCCTTTACTACATTGCCGTTTTTATCATAAAAGCATCCGTTTACGCAAACAGTGCCGTACTGCATGTACGCCGCATAGCTGACCTCAGAATTTACCTGAATAACGGTAATCGGCTTTCCGCTGTAATCAAGAATACTGAAATAATAAGTTGTTCCGTTATAAGACTCAACTGTTTTTGCCGCGCAGATAACGCCCTCTGACGCTCTTGAAATGCTGTGATATTCAGAAGCATCAAAAACAAGCTTGCCTTTATTATCAATAACCGCATAGCCTTCTGTTTCCCAGCTGCCGTAATTGTAATCGTGTTCCTTCGCAACTACAGCCAGACCGTCATGGAATTCATAGCCGTAAACATAGCCCGCGGGCAGTTCAAAGAGGACGTTGCCGCTTTTATCGATATAGGCATATTTTTTCTCTCTGCTGTCAGGGTCGGTATATTCAACAAAAGCCATGCCTTCGCTGAAACACCCATAAGCCTTGTAGCTTGAAACCGTGCGTTTTCTTGCGCTTTCAGAATGCTCTTCGTAACCGCTTATCTTTGAAGTACTAAGCACAGCATCTTCAAAAACAGCTTCAAGCTCCGCCTGCATTGCATCAATATTTCCGGTTGTTACCTCAGCAACCGCCTCTTTTTTCGCACAGGAGCAGAAAATCACTGATATACAAAGAATCACAGATAAAATTGCGGATATTTTTTTCATTTCAAACATCCTTTCAAATTAAAACAATCCCGTGACAAAATCAAACAGAAGCTTGAACGGGGCTAAAAGATATACCAAAAGAAAAGCAGGTAAAAGCAGACCCATTATTATCTCTCCTCTCAGAACGCATTTGCAAGGAACATTGCAAGCTCTTTGAACATCATGCCGATATAATTAACCGAACCGCTGAAAAGATGTCCGATATAATAGCCTGCATCTTCACCTGAAAAAATATATTCCATGCACCAGCTGATGTTCTCCCTGAACATTGTCTTATATTCGTTGATGTTTTCCTTGAACAAATCTGAATTATCCGAAAAGCTTACCTTTTCAAAATCGCAGATTTCCTTTACAAACTCATAACCGTCGATGCCAACAATAAGCCACGCATATTCGCCATCAACATCCATAACCCACTGATAGATGGCAACATAGTGCTCGCTTCCGTCAGGGAAGGTTACATTTGTATTGTAATCGTTTGTTTCTTCGTCATACTTATAGTCAAAAGTGCTCTTGCTGCCGTCTTTGAAATTAACCGTAACCTTTGTGCCCATATCGGCAGCATCAACATAGCCGCACATTCCGTTATAGTAGACATATGTTTTTTTCAAGGCATCAATGTTCTCAACCTCAACGCTTTCAACAATGCTTGCGGTTTCAAACATTTCAACATCGCCGGTTTCGCTGTGATAGCCGATTTCGATTGTGCTGCCTTCGTCGGCTGCAACTATGCGGAGAAGAGCAGTACCCTTTTCAAGATAATATAAGTGAATTTCTTCTTCGTTATCGTTGCACGCCAAACTGTACTGTGCAGATTCGCAGGCTTCATTGCCCTCATAAATTCGGGCAACTGTTACGTCGGCATTGCCGGGGTTTATGAAATAGCAGCCTGTTTTTTCAACCTCAAGCTCATATGTTCCGTACATATGGGTGCCTTCTCCGTCCTCAAGGGGAATCGGATAAAGAGTTGTTTTGCCCTCGGTAAGATAACCGTCAAGCGTGTGGATGTGATATCCCGTTCCTGCATCATACTCCCAATAAACGGTGTCGCCGATGTTCAGGGCGGATGCTGTTGCCGCGCAGATACCGCAAAGCATTGCGAAGCAGAGAATGATTGCTGTTAATTTTTTAAAGTTTTTCATAGTTTTCTCCTTTCTGAAAACAGATTCATAATACAAGACAACCGTTCAATTGAAAAAGTTCCCGTTTTTCAATATTTTTTATAAAAAAAGACCTGCACGGATTTTTCTCTCCGTGCAAGCCTGTTTTTCATATTTGATTTTTATTGCGGTTTAACAGATTCAACCGTTTCATATGCCATCTGCGGGAAATCAGTCATAATGCAGTCTGCGCCGTTTTCGGCAAGCTTTTTAACATATCGCTCGTTGTTGACTGTCCAATACTGAACGGCGATATTATATTTATGAGCATAGTTTATCATTCTTTTTGTGCCGAGATTGATAATATTGAAGCCTGCGTTAACGCCGTAAGGAATCTGAAGCGCAACATATGTAACGTTAAGCTCCGAGAGGTCCTTGCCGAGTTTGCAGTAAAGGAAGAAATCCAGAACTTCGTCGGGGTTTGCCGAGCGGGGCATATCGGGATATTCGGATGCCATATATTCCGAAACATCGACCTCCGAGGTTGCCCAGATAACTCTGTCCTTGAGATTTCTTTCGGTAACGATTGAATAAAGCTTATCAGCCGCTTTCATCCCCTGCTCTGCAAGGCTCTTGATTTCAATAATGTAATTGAATTCTTTGTTTCCGCTGTTCGCCTCAATAAAATCGATAACCTCGCCGCAGGTAACAACCCTTAAATCCTCGGGGATATCGTCGCCTCTCAGACCTCTGTAGGGATATTCGCCGTCAAGCTCAAAATTCTCGCCCATGTTAAGGTTTCTTGCTTCTGCAAGAGTGATTTCCGATGCGGCAACATCTTTTCTGCCGAAATATTCTTCTGCATCAGAGGTTTCGTCATAGGTGAGATTATGCAGCAGCACAAGCTCGCCGTCAGAAGTGATATTAACGTCGAATTCATATGTGTCAACGCCGTATTTTTCGTTTTCCTCAAGCACCTTTTTAAATGCCATCATGGTGTTTTCGGGAGCAATGCCTGCGCCTGAACGGTGGGCGGAAATATCAACATCATAGCATTCGTTGATATATCGGTTTGTTGCGTTTGCGTTTTCAACAACCTTATCCCACGGCATATCGGGAAATCCGGTAAACATTGCGCCGCCGATAACAATAACAAGAATTACCGAAACCGCAATTATAATCGCCTTTTTCCCCTTCTTACCCTTTTCAGACTTTTTCTGCACGTGAGCCTGATTTTCTCTTTCTTTTACTTTAGCCATTTTGTCCTCCGTTTTAATTTTCATACGGAATATTATAAAGTACATCAGCATTTAAATCAACCGATAAAATAACCAAATTTTACAGCAACAGTCTTTTGTTTTTGTATTCAAAAAAAAGCCTGCACAGGGCAGTTAACCCCGTGCAGGCTTTTATTTGATTATGGAAATTTAAAAATAATATCTGATAAGTCTTGCTGTGTTGCTGAGAATTGTGCTCATAGCCATAAGGAAATCGCTTGTGCTTTCAGTAATCATATACTTGATGCCGCTGAAGAAGCCTGAAACTGAACCTGCGTTCATCGCATTTTCAAAATAAAATCCGAGCCATTCGATTGCATTTGTGATGCTGCGAAGGTTGATAGCACCGTACTGACCGAGATTTTCCGAAATGGTAGCATCTCTGTATGTGCAGGGCAGTTCAATATATCTTTCGTTAAAAACTTCAACTACAAAAACATCTCCGAGTTCTTCATCATAATCATAAAATGCCTCAACCCAGATGCCGTATTTTTCAAGGTAACACCAGCCGTTAAAGCCCTCAACAGTTTCAACGGTTCCGTCGGTATAGGTTACGGTAAGGGTTTCGTCTTCGATATCGTATGAATAATAATCGCCGTTATAGTGATAAACAAGCTCGTCATACTTATCGACATTTGTCATTTCAACCTTTGCGATAATATCCGGAATATCAACAACATTCAGTGTTACGGTTTCTCTGTAAGGAAATGCCCTGTGTCCAATCTCGACCTCATATTCGCCCTTTTCGATAACCTCATCGGTAAATACGCAAAGTCCTACATAATCAACGGTTCTTTCATAGCCGTTTGAGAATTTAACGGTTGCACCCGAAAGAACATCAATATAATAATCTGCTCCGCATCCGTCATCCTCATCTGCCGTATAGATTGAAAAATCTATAATAAGACTCTCGAAAGCATTCTCGTCATATTTTATTTCTTCAAGATCGCCGAGGAACTCAATGGTAACCTCTTCATTACCTTTTTCATAGAAATCAAAGCCTAAAACATATTCATCAGCTTCAAAATAGTAAATATCCTCTCTGATATATCCGTCAACGGAAAAGCTGTTTTTGGTATTGTGATATGCACCGTTCTCGAACTTTTCGGGAATTCCTGCCCATTCGGTGAAATAATAAGTTGATGTTACTCTGTAGTAACCCTCTTCTTCAATTTCAAAAGTGCCGTAAACGTTAAGGCTTTCTTCGGTTGCTTCAATGTTATTGCTTGCATCACCGACAGTAAACTCACCTGCATAGGTATAAACCCAGGGATCATCTCCGCCGAAATACCAGTTGATATCCGTCGGAGTTGCTGCAAATGCGGTTATTGAGCCGCATGCGATGATTGCCGCAAGAAGCATTGCGATTGCTGTTCTGATTGTTTTTTTCATAATAATTCTCCTCATTCATTTTTGGTTGCATCTGCATAATAGCACAGGTTTTTTTGTTTGTAAACAGAAATATTCAAATTGAAATCGAATTGTAAATGTTTGTAACTTTTGGGTTAATTTTTTGTAATCCCGACAGTTATTAAATTACAATCCTTTTACACTTTCACATAAAGTTCATGGATTTACCTCCCTTTTGCAGATTTACTCGGTGGGGTCTATCAACCCCTTTCAACTATATGACGGAACTAAAACGGAATCGGTCTGAAAAAATTAAAAAATTTTAAAAAAACAACCAAGAGAAGCAATCGCATCCCTTGGCTGTACAAAAAATTATTCGGTTATATCTTACTCTGCCTCAAAAACGAATCCGTCATTTTCATATTTGCAAATATATTTCCTGCCCGATTCGAGAGCGCCCTCAAGAAGCTTTTCGGAAAGCTTATCCTCAATTTTCTGCTGAATTGCCCTGCGCAGAGGTCTTGCGCCGTAAACGGGGTCAAAGCCCGCGTTGCCGATTGCTTCAACCGCCTCCTTGCTGAATTCAAGCTCAAATTCAAGCTCTCTGACTCTCTTCGAAAGACCTGCGAGCATTCTGCCTGCAATTTCGTTGATGTTTTCTTTTGTAAGCTGACGGAAAACAATGATATCGTCAACTCTGTTGAGAAATTCGGGTCTGAAAACATTTTTAAGCTCGCCCATAACGGCATCGTGGATTTTCTTATCGCTCTGTGACTGTGAGCTGTCTGCCGCAAAGCCGAGCGTTCCGCCGCCGCTGCCTGCAATCATTTTTGCGCCGACATTGGAGGTCATAATGATAACGCAGTTTTTGAAATCAACCCTCCTGCCCTGCGAATCGGTCAGAATACCGTCCTCAAGAATCTGCAGAAGCATATTGAAAACGTCGGGGTGAGCCTTTTCGATTTCATCAAAAAGAACTACCGAATAGGGTCTGCGGCGTACCTTTTCCGTAAGCTGACCGCCCTCGTCATATCCGACATATCCCGGAGGCGAGCCGACAAGCCTTGAAACCGTGTGTTTTTCCATATATTCGCTCATATCGAGCCTTATCATGGCGTGTTCATCGCCGAACATGGATGTTGCAAGAGTTTTGCACAGCTCGGTTTTACCTACACCCGTAGGTCCGAGGAAAATGAACGAGCCCGTGGGTCTTTTCGGGTCTTTAAGACCTGCTCTGCCTCTGCGGATAGCTCTCGCAACCGCGCTGACCGCCTCATCCTGACCGACGATTCTTTCGTGCAGCTCGCTCTCCATATTGAGAAGCCTTTCGCTCTCCTCACGGGTAAGCTGAACAACGGGAATACCTGTCCACTGCGAAACAATCGCCGCAATTTCCTGCTCGGTAACCTCGCCCGTCATGCGGTTATTCTTATCCTTCCATTGCTTGCGCTCATTCTCGAGCTCTTCCGCAACCTTATTTTTCTCATCCCTGATGCCTGCCGCACGCTCGAAATCCTGCGATTTGACCGCCGACTCCATCTCTTCGCCGAGCGATTTAAGCTTATCCTCGAGAGCCTTAAGGTCGGGCGGAGCGGTAAATGCACGCAGCCTTACTCTTGAAGCCGCCTCGTCAACAAGGTCAATCGCTTTATCAGGCAGATATCTGTCGCCGATATATCTGGATGACATTTTTACCGCCGCAATGATTGCGTTATCGGTAATTCTCACCTTATGGTGAGCCTCATATTTGTCCCTCAGACCCGTCAGAATTTCAACTGCCTCCTCTTCGGTAGGCTCGCCGACGGTTACGGGCTGGAACCGTCTTTCAAGAGCGGCATCCTTTTCGATATGCTTGCGGTATTCCTCGAGCGTTGTTGCACCGATAACCTGAATTTCGCCCCTTGCAAGCGAAGGCTTGAGGATGTTTGCGGCATCAACCGCACCCTCAGCCGAGCCTGCACCGATAAGCGTATGCACCTCGTCAATGAAAAGGATTATATCGCCTGCTTTGTTAACTTCTTCGATAACATTGCGGATTCTCTCTTCGAAATCGCCTCTGTATTTTGTGCCTGCAACCATACCCGTAAGGTCAAGGGTAACAATCCGCTTGTTGCGGAGCAGCTCGGGCACCTCGCCCGTTGCAATTTTAAGAGCAAGACCTTCCGCAATCGCCGTTTTACCGACACCGGGCTCACCGATAAGGCAGGGATTGTTTTTTGTTCTTCTGCTGAGAATCTGAATTACTCGCTCAATCTCATTCTGTCTGCCGATAACAGGGTCTATCCTGCCCTGATTTGCCATGGCGGTCAGGTCTCTGCCGTACTGGCTGAGGGTCGGAGAATCCGATTTCTCCTTGCTCTCGCCCTTGCTTTTTCCGCCCGACGAATTGCTGCCGAGCGCATTTGTGAGGTCATTGAGCAAATCCTGCGGCTGAATACCCATCTGAGATAGAATCTCGGTTGCGGCGCCCGTACCCTCACGGATTATGCCCATAAGAATGTGCTCTGTGCCTATATAGGAATGACCCATTCCTCTGCCCTGAACAATTGCGGTATCAATTATATTTTTTGCCCTCGGAGTAAAATCGTTGGGCGAAAGCACCGTGGGCGAACCGATGCCGATGCCGCTTTTGATTATTGATTCAACCTCTTCAAAGGTTGCTTTTCTGGCAGTCAGGGCTGTATGAGCCATGCCGCCGCTTTCGGCAAGCAGACCGAGCAGGATATGCTCGCTGCCGACATATGTGTGGCCAAGGTTTTCCGCCGCCGAAATTGCGCTGTTGAGCGCTGCATTTGCTTTTTGTGTAAATCCTGTAAATCTGTACATTTTAATCCCCCCGAATTAAGCTGTATCAGTCTGCAAGTGCCTCTCGCACCGCAGCCGCTCTGACGGCATCCCTTGCCGCCGCTGTTTCTGCGTTTTCGTTTGTTGCGCTGACCGTTGCAGGCTGCATATTGACTATAAGTTCATTTATTTTCTCAATGTTGACATCCAGAATTCCTCTTGCCGCACCGAGGCGAACAAGGGATACAAGCTCCATAAACTCCTGCGTTGTAAGCAGGCGGGCATTTCTGAGGATGCCGTATGCCCTGAAGATTTTGTCCTCATCCGCAGCATTTTTAACCATCTTTGCTGCCGCCGCTCTTTCCTGACTGACAAGCTGCAGCACAATGGATTTGAGGTTTGCGATTGCCGTTTCCTCAGTGATGCCGAGAGTTATCTGGTTGCTTATCTGATAAATATCGCCGCTCGAACGTGAGCCCTCGCCGTAAGCACCTCTGATAGTAAGTCCGAGCTTTGAAACCGTGTTTGCAAGGCGGCTAATCTGTCCGCAGCGGGTAAGCGCAGGCAGATGAAGCATAACCGATGCTCTCATCGCCGTGCCGAGGTTGGTCGGGCAGGCTGTGAGATAGCCGATTCTTTCATCAAATGCATAGTTGAGCCTTGAATCCAGCAGACTGTCCAGCTTATCGGCAATGTCAAAAGCCTCCTCCAGAGCAAGGCCCGCTTTCATAACCTGCAGCCTGATATGGTCCTCCTCGCAGAGCATAATGCTCACGCTTTCATCGCCCGAAAGCATAAGAGCGCTGCCATCCTTTTTGGCTGCAAATTCGGGGCTGATGAGGTGCCTTTCCGCGAGCGAAACCGCCTGTCTGCGGCTAAGGTCCTTCATTTCGATATAGCTGAAATCCTTGCTGTCATTCTCAAAAAGAGCACTCTTGACGAGAGAATTCACCTTGTTTTTGCCTGCAACATCAAGCCTTGCAGGGAACGGAATCTCATCAAGATTTCTGGCAAGGCGGATGCGTGTGCTCAGAACTACATCTCCCTGATCGCCTTTTTCAATATACCATTTGCTCATCAGTTTTCGCCTCCTTCTTCAAGAGCCTTTATTTCATCTCTGATTTTTGCCGCCTGCTCAAACTCCTGTTTGGCAACGGCTTCGTTCATCTGTGTTTTGAGTTTTTCGATTTTTTCTTCCTTTGTTTCAACCTTAACCTCTGCAGGTGCACCGTGGCTGGTTTTGCCGCTGTGCTTTATCTTGCCGTGGATGCGCTGGATTGAGGGCAGCAGTTTATCATAGAATACTCTGTAGCATTCTGCACAGCCGACCCTGCCGTCTCTGACGATATCGCTGAAAGCGGTGCCGCATTTCGGGCATCTCGGAGCAGATGCCGCCGAAAGCGACGGCATTGTATCGCCAAGCAGGCTTCCGAAAAGCTCCGAAAGATTCAGACCAAAGCCCGAAAACATATCGGAATAGCCGAGGTGAGCGGCGCAATCGGAGCAAAGGTGGCTCTCTGCCATATCGCCGTTGATAATCTGTTTGAGGTGGGTTGTTGCTTCATTCTTTCCGCAATTCTGGCATAACATATTCTATCATCCTTCCCTGTTTTATCTTTGTGATTCATACGCCATCAGTATTTGTTTAAAAATCGATGCTCTGACTCTGTCCCTGACGGGCGGCGGAAGCATACGGAGCGAATTATCTCCCGTTGCAGCGAGCATAAGCTTTGCCGAAGGCTTATCAACGGCACCTGCGTTAACCAGATTAAGTATATGCGCTCTGCAAGCCGCAAAATCAATATCTTCGCCGATGTGATTTACCGTGTGCATGATTGCCGAGGGCTTATCAAGGCTCACCCTTGTGATTTTGATATATCCGCCGCCTCCTCTGCGGCTTTCAACAATATATCCGTGCTCGGGGGTAAACCTCGAAGAAATAACATAGTTTATCTGGCTGGGAACGCAGCCGAGAGTCTGCGCAAGCTCATTTCGCTGAATTTCCGTTGTGCCGTCCTGCTCAAGCATTTCCATAAGCATTCTTGCTATCTGATTGCTCAGGCTCATCTTTTCAGCTCCTTTATCTGAATTTGACTTTGACTTTCTTTGACCTTTGACCATATTATAGACCGCAAAAGTCAAAAGGTCAAAAGTCAGAAAAGGTCAAATTTGACCTTTTGACCTTTGTTTTTTGAGATTATCTCCGTTTTTCTCTTGTTTTCTTCGATTTTCTTTTGTTTTTGTTCCCGGTACGGTGAAATTTCTCTCAATATATTATGGTATGATTTTCAGGAAAATAATATCAAAGCCCAAAAATATCAGCGGCATCAAGCACAGCAATGCACTTTTCCTTTACTTTTACATCAAATATATGTTATAATAAAGAATAACATTATTATTCGGGAGGTAATCATGGAGTTTCGGCAGGAATATCTCGGAAGCGGCATAACCGCCTTTGTTTCCGAATCTCATACCTTCGGCACCGATGCCGTTTTACTTGCTGATTTTGCTTCGCCCTCAAAAAGAGCCGTTTGCTGCGACCTCGGCTCGGGCTGCGGAATTATTCCCCTGCTCTGGTGCAAGAAAGAAACGGGCAAAATTACCGCCGTTGAAATCCAGCCTCTCGGAGCTGAACAGATAGAAAAAGCGATTGAGTTCAATTCTCTTTCCGAAAGGCTCACCGCTGTCAATGCAGACCTCAAATCGCTCAAGGGAATTGTTCCGTTCGGCTGCTTTGACCTTGTGACGATGAACCCGCCTTATAAGGCAAGCGGAGCTGGAATCGAAAGCAAATCGGGCGCCGACAAAATCGCAAGGCACGAAACGATGTGCACCTTTACGGATATCTGCGCCGCAGCGGCAAAGCTGCTCAATTTCGGCGGCAGACTATGCATGTGCATCAGGCCCGAGCGTCTGTGTGAGCTTTTCTTTGAAATGAAATCGGCAGGCATTGAGCCCAAACGTCTGCGCCTTGTTTCAAAATGCGCAGGCAAAGCGCCGTGGCTTGCCCTTGTTGAGGGCAGAAGAGGCGGCAAAAGCGGAATGACGGTTGAGCCCGAGCTTTTTGTGCACGGCGAAAACGGCTATTCCGATGAAATGAAAAAAATCTACGGAGATTATCTCCTTGAAAACCGGGGTGAAAGCAATTGAGCGGAACTTTATATGTTGTAGGCACGCCGATAGGCAACCTCGGCGATATTTCCCCGAGAGCCCTTGATACGCTTGAAAACTGCGATTTTATTGCCGCAGAGGATACGAGAGTAACCCTCAAGCTGCTCAATCATTTCGGAATCAAAAAGCCGATGATAAGCTATTTTGAGCATAACAAATTTGAACGCGGACCTTTTATAGCGGAGAAACTTCTTTCGGGCGAAAACGGAGTTATCGTTACGGATGCGGGCATGCCTGCAATCTCCGACCCCGGCGAAGACCTTGTCAAGCTCTGCATCGAAAAAGGCATTAAGGTTGAAGCCGTGCCCGGTCCGTGCGCTTTTGCAACGGCTCTTGCCGTTTCGGGAATGCCGTCAAGAAGATTCACATTTGAGGGCTTTCTGCCCACGGAAAAATCCGAGCGCAAATATATAATCAATTCACTTGTCAACGAAGAGCGCACCATGATTTTTTATGAAGCGCCGCACAAGCTTTCCGATGCGCTTTCAGACCTTGCCGCCGCATTGGGCGACAGAGAAATCGCAATCGTGCGTGAGCTTACCAAAATTCACGAGCAGGTTATAAAAACATCTCTGTGCGCCGCTGCGGAAAAGTATTCATCAGAGCAGCTCAAGGGGGAAATCGTTCTTATTATCTCGGGTGCTCCCCGAAAGGAAGCCGAGGAGATGACCTTTGAGCAGGCGGTTGCATATGCAAAGGAGCTTGTTGAAAAGGGCGAAACAAAAACATCTGCCGCAAAGATTGCCGCAAAAGAGGGCGGCTTCAAAAAAGGCGATATCTATAAAATTCTGACCGAGGAGGATAACCGATGATTCAGTATTTTCTCGACCATCCCATATGGATTGCCGTGCTTGCAGCGCTTATTCTGCTGACAGCTTTCGTCTGCTTCAAGGCTGCGCAGGCAAGTGCAAGACGAGGTGCGGCAAACGAAAAAACAATCAAAAAAATCAAGGAAGAAAATGAGCTTTGCAATGAATTTGCAATTCTGACAAAAGATCTCATTGCATCCGCAGAGCCTTACCGACTTTTCAAAGGCGTGGCTCTCAATCTGCAGAAGCAAGTTGCCGACAAAGCGGATATCATGGCGGAATTCAACTCCCTGACCGATGAACAGAAAGAAATCTACGCTCTTTATTCCGTTATCGACGATGGAGAAGTTCGTCTGAGCGGATTTTTTGAAAACTGCGGCAAACCGCTGACCGATTACGCATTCAGCGCAATAAACAGACTGCTTGACGGCGAAGCGGTTGAAATTTTCAAAAAAGAGCTTGACGCTTTTGACGGAGATAACGAAACCGTTTCGTTTATCCCCGAAGAAATCAAAAAGCTTGACGAAAGCTTCAAATCCCTTGCACCTATCGAAAAAATCTGCGTAAAAGCAGGCGAATTTATAAAATCGGTACCCGAAAAATTTATATAAAACTATAGGAGAAAGAAAATGAAAAAGCTTGTTTCAGTTATTCTTGCCGCATCAATGCTTTTTTGCACCTGCGTTACCGTAACCGCAGAATCGTCCGAAACACTCTCTTTCGGCGATGACGGCACCTTCACCGTTCTCCAGATAAGCGACCCGCAGGATGACCAGAACGCCGCTTATGATATGGTGAATTTTGTGAAGCTTGCGATTGAGCAAACCAATCCCGACCTCGTCGTAATAACAGGCGACCTCGTTGAGGACAGCCGCATCGGCGATATCGGTATTGACGATGAAAGCGGCAGAGAAGGCGTTACCGTAAAGAAAAACGGCAATATCGATTATGCCGCAACGCTTGAAAACACAAAAAAAGCTGCCGACAACGTTCTTTCAATCATCAACGATGCAAAGATTCCCTTCGCCGTAATTCAGGGCAACAACGATTATGCCTGCGGAATCTCAAATGATGATTGGATGAAGATTTATTCATCATATGAATATTGTCTTACAAAGGATGAAAGCAATGACAGCACGGGCAGAATCGATTTCAACCTTGAAATTCTCGGCTCTGACGGCAATGCAGCTTTCAACATCTGGCTTATGGACACGGGCAAAAATTCCGTTAACGCCGAGCAGATTGCATGGTATGAGTCTGAAAGCGATGCCCTTGCCGCTGCAAACGGCGGTAAAAAAGTTCCCTCAATCCTTTTCCAGCACATTCCCGTTAACGATATGGGTAACCTTTTTGAAGAATGCAGCCTCGGCGACGAGGGCGCAACTTATAAAGACGGCAGATTCTACCGTCTTAACCACGATATAGCCAACGGCTACAATGTCAGCGCAATTGTGCCCGGTCAGACAACCGAGCAGTTTGAATCCTGGAAAGCTCAGGGAGATATCCTCGGCGCATATTTCGGTCACTGGCACACAGAGGGCTATACGGGCACATGGGAAGGCATCGAGCTCGGCTTCACCTACGGCTGCGAATTTGCAAAGCCCGGTCCTTACGGAATCAGAGTTTTCACTCTTCACGAAAACGATATTGAAAATTTCGATAATGAGCTTTACACCTATGAGGGCAGCGTAAAAAGAGGCAATGCAAGGTTTGAGCTTCAGGTTGATAAGCCCTATAAAGAATACGATAATTTCATAGCAAAATTCTTTGCGTCAATCATAAATGTATTTGATGTTGTTTCAAAATCGGCAAAAAGTTTGCTGAGCTGACAGAAATCCCCTCATTCATATGGAATGAGGGGATTTCTGTTTTATATTCTTATGTAGACACTCATTTCGTTTTCGCCTCTGTTGCCCCATTTATAATAGGGAATAAGCTTTATTTTCATCGGCTCTTCCTCAGGCTCAAGCCATTCGGAATAAAGCTGCGCGCTCTCTTTTTCTCTGAAACCGTCGGCAATAAGAGCATCTGCATCGGCAACAAAACCCGTATGCCTTGATATACGGAGAAGCTGAAGGTTTTTGCCGTTATCGGCTTCCTCAATGCAATAAACAAACGGACCTTTCATTACGGCAGCCTTGCCTGCGTTTTCTCTCACCAGATTGGAGCATTTCATCAGCCTTGCACGCATTTCAAAATTCGCTTCAAGCGTAACCGCTGCGTCAATTTCAAAATAAGCATATCCGTTTCTGACCTCATACGGCAGCGAAAACTCATATCTGCCGCACCATTCGGGAATTCTGACGGCAAGGGTAAACGGTTTGCGAGGCTTGATTCCGATTGAAAGTCTGCCGTTTTCGGCATAGGTTGAGTTGATTTTCAGCAACGCATTTCCGGTTTCGGCTTCGCAGCCGATAAACTGGTGGATAAACAGCGCCGATTCATTCTCCGTGAAGCAATATTCGCCGATTGAAGAAATCAGCCTTGCAAGATTCGGAGGGCAGCAGGCACAGCCAAACCATTTCTGCCTGACGGGCTTTATATGGCGCTTGCGAGAATCCTTGTGAGATGCTTCGGGCAGCACCTCAAGAGGATTTACATAGAAAAAGCTCTTGCCGTCCTGCGCCATACCCGATAAAACCGTGTTATAAAGCGCTCTTTCGGCAGCCGCCGCAACCGATGCATCGGGAGAAATTTCAAGCAATCTGCGTGCAAAAAATATAAATCCTATAGACGCGCAGGTTTCGGCATATGCAAGGTCATTGGGCAAATCATAGTCGAACGAAAAAGCTTCGCCGACAACAGTTGAGCCGATTCCGCCCGTGATATACATTTTCTTTTCGGTAATGTTTTTCATCAGCTTTCGGCAGGCTTCATAAAGCTCGCCGTCGCCGCAGCGCTTTGCAACATCCGCCATTCCGCTGTAAAGATAAACTCCTCTTACCGCATGGCCTACCGCTTCGTGCTGTTTTCTCGGCTCGCAATGCGCCTGATTATAATGATAATTATCGTTAACGGTTTCCCTGCCCAGCACTGTATCGTAGTAATATGGCTTTTTGCCTCTTTCGTCAATCAGGAATTTTGCCGTTTCAAGATATCTTCGGTTCTGAGTGACATCATATAGCTTCACAAGAGCCATTTCGGCAATTTCGTGGCCGCCGTAGCCCCTGATTTTATCCTCGCCGAAGGTTTCGCAAATCAAATCCGCAAAACGGCAAGCCGCATCAAGCAGCTTTCTTTTGCCCGTTGAATTATAATAAGCAACCGCCGCCTCTGCAAGATGACCGAAGCAATAAAGCTCATGAAAATCCTTGAGATTTGTGAAAATTTCATCACGGTTATTGATTACATAGAGCGTATCGAGATAGCCGTTTTCAAGCTGTGCGGCACAAACAAGGTCGATTATCGCATCCGCTTTTGCTTCAAGCTCACCGTCGGGCTTACCCGAAAGCGAAAATGCAACGGCTTCAAGCCATTTATATACATCGCTGTCCTGAAAAACCCAGCCGTGAAATGCTTCGGGGCAGGCGTTGTTGCCGTCATAGCACCATTTATCCGCAGGGTAAACGGGCACATCTTCACCGTTTTTCAGCTTTTGCACTATCTTGCCTGCCTTGATGAAATTCTCAACGGCATAGCTTTTTTCCGCGTCCTCGATTCTGTCATGCAAAGCCTCATACTGATAGGGAATAACCTCCCTGCGCACAAGCTCCGTTTCTTTCAGCCAGAAGGGATCGGTGATTTTTATGTTTTTAAGTTCAACATGCTTTGAATAATCCGATTTATTCATGCCAAAACTCCTGATAATAAAGTTATACTCTGAAACGGGTAAGGGCGGTGCCCTTCCTTAACTGTTCACTATTCGTTATTCATTGTTCACTAATCTGCAATCTTCATTATAATCACCAAAAACTATATGGTCAATATATAAACTTTATATGGCTGTTGTTTTTTTCAAGATTGACAATGGCTGAAAATTTGATATAATATATAAGGTTAGATTATTTTTTGTATAAAAATTTTCAGGAGTGATAAAAATGGCATTAGTAACCACAAAGAAAATGTTTGAAGACGCTTACAAGGGCGGCTATGCTGTCGGCGCTTTCAATGTTAACAACATGGAAATCATTCAGGGTATCGTTCAGGCAGGTAAAAAGCTTAACGCACCCCTCATCCTTCAGGTTTCCAAGGGCGCAAGAGCTTATGCTAACCACACTTACCTTGTTAAGCTTGTTGAGGCTGCTGTTGAAGAAACAGGTCTGCCCATCGCTCTTCACCTTGACCACGGCCCCGATTTTGAAACCTGCAAAGCTTGCATCGACGGCGGCTTTACATCGGTTATGATTGACGGTTCTCACCTTCCCTATGAAGAAAATGTTGCTCTCACAAAGAAGGTTGTTGATTACGCTCACGCTCACGGCGTTGTTGTTGAAGGCGAGCTCGGTCAGCTTGCAGGCATCGAAGACGATGTTAATGTTTCCGCTGAAGACGCTTCCTACACAAACCCCGCTGAGGTTATCGATTTCGTAACAAGAACAGGCGTTGACTCACTTGCTATCGCTATCGGCACAAGCCACGGCGCATTCAAATTCAAGCCCGGTCAGGATCCCAAAATCCGCATCGATATTCTTGAAGAAATCGAGAAGAAGCTTCCCGGCTTCCCCATCGTTCTTCACGGCGCATCATCAGTTATCCCCGAATTTGTTGACCAGATCAACGAATACGGCGGCAAGATGGAAAACGCTATCGGTATCCCCGAAAGCGAGCTTCGCAAGGCTGCTGAACACGCAGTTTGCAAGATCAACATTGACTCCGACCTTCGTCTTGCAATGACTGCTGCTATCAGAAAGTATATGGCAGAGAACCCCGGTCACTTTGACCCCAGACAGTATCTTGCTCCCGCTCGTACTGCTATCCAGGGCATGGTTGAGCACAAGATCGAAAACGTTCTCGGCTGCGCAGGCAAGGCATAATCAAAGCACAAATTTCAAGGCACACCGCTTGGTGTGCCTTTTTATTTTTCTTCACATTATAAATTTAATTTAAAAAAACCGCCCGAAGGCGGCTTTTTTTACATGCTTTCAGGCACTGTGATGCTGAACATTGTGAGAATGTTATTGAGAACATTCTTTACGCAAAGGCAGAGGCTGAGCCTTGCCTGCATAAGAGCCTCATCGTCGCAGTTAACTCTGCAAGCGTTATAGAATTTATGGAAAAGAGTTGCAAGGTCAACGGCATAGCGTGTGATTTTAGCAGGGTCATAGTTCTTTGCAGAAAGAATGATTTCATCCGTAAGCGATGAAAGATGCTTTATAAGCTCCTTTTCTTCGGGAGCCGAAAGCAGCGCAAGCTCGGGAATTGTGCATTCTCTTGCTGCCTTTCCTTCGCTTTCAAGCTTTTTGAGGATGCTGCAGATTCTCGCATGGGCATACTGGCAATAGTAAACTGGGTTCTGTGAGCTCTGCTCAACCGCAAGGTCGAGGTCGAAATCCATCTGTGAGCCGGGCTCTCTCATGTTGAAGAGGAAGCGGACTGCATCAATGGGGATTTCTTCAAGCAAGTCAACGAGAGTGATTGCCTTGCCCGAGCGCTTACTCATTCTGACAACCTCGCCGTCACGGGTAAGACGCACAAGCTGCATGAGGATGATATCAAGGTCATCGCCGTTGCAGCCGATTGCATCAAGCGCACCCTTCATTCTTGCAACGTGGCCGTGATGGTCAGCGCCCCAGATGTTGATTGCTCTGTCAAAGCCTCTTATCTGAAGCTTGTTGCGATGGTAAGCAATATCAGCCGCAAAATATGTGGGATTGCCGTTTGTTCTGATAAGAACTTCATCCTTAAGCTCAAGCTTTTCGATTTCTTCGGCGGTTTTGCCTTCTTTGAGAAGTCTTGCGCCGAGAACCTCTTTGTTCTTATACCAGAGAGCGCCGTCTTTTTCGTAAGTAAGACCCTTGCTCTTCATGATTTCAAGAGTTTCTGCAAGCTCGCCGCCGTTATGGAGAGTGCTCTCAAGGAACCATGTGTCATATTCAATGCGGTATTTTGTAAGGTTTTCTTTCATTGCCGCAATGTTTTTGGGCAGAGCGTAATCAACAAGAGCCTTTCTGCGCTCCGCTTCAGTTGCATCAATGAATTTATCGCCGTGGATTTCAGCAAATTCCTTTGCTCTTGTGATGATATCCTCGCCGTGGTAGCTGTCCTCGGGCAGCTCGGGAGCATCCTCGCCCTTGTAAAGCTGCTGATATCTGATATCGAGCGAAAGACCGAATTTTTCAATCTGGTTGCCTGCATCGTTAACATAGAATTCACGGCTTACCTCGTAGCCTGCGCAGTCCATAACCGCAGCGAGGCAGTCGCCGAGCGCACCGCCTCTTGCGTTACCCATGTGCATGGGACCC
>JAZNPG010000042.1:0-30751 GCA_045589555.1 Acutalibacteraceae bacterium | reverse complement strand
GCTCTCGGCTGCAGCGGTAAGGAATACGAGGATTTCATGCGTTATGAGCAAAAGTGTTTTGCCGAAACAGAAAGTATTAATAAAAGCGTTTTTGAATTTCTGAAAAATGCAAATGAAGCCGATATTGTTCTTATCGCAGGCGATTTATCCTTCAACGGCGAAAAAAAGAGCCACGAGGGCTTTATCAAGCTGCTCTATGACCTTAAAAACAGCGGCAAAAAAATCTGTGTTGTTACCGCTGACCATGATTTCAAAAATAAAAGAGAAGATACCTTTGCTTTCGGCGAAAACGGCAGATATTCTCCCGAGCATACCGAAAGAAGCGAGCTTTTCGATATGTATAAGGATTTCGGCTTCGGCGATGCGATTGTACAGGATAGGGAGTATCTTTCATATGTAGCTCAGCTTTCGGATAATGTGCGCCTGCTTGCTCTCAACTGCGACCTCAAAAAGGATGGCAAATATCATTTCTTTGATGAGCAGAGAGAATGGATTAAGGAGCAGGCTGAAAAAGCGAAGAAGGATAATCAGACAATCGTTGCAATGTGCCATTATCCGATTCTTCCCGGTCAGCCTTTGTTTTCAATAATCTCCAAAATGTTGATAAGGGATGCCTATGATTTTGCATCCTTCCTTGCCGATAACGGCATACATATCATTTTTACGGGTCACATGCATAACCAAAGCATCAATGAGCTTGTAACCGAAAAAGGGAACAAGCTTTATGATATAACAACGGGTGCTGTTATCGCTGACCCTGCTTATATCAGGCTTGTCACCGTCGTTGATGAGAAAACCGTTGATATCAAAAGCATTCCTACGCCAGATTTTGAATGGGATACCGATGATTGCAAGCAGTATCTCACTGACATGTTCGATTCCATGATTGTCAATCTTATCACGGATATGAGGGATGACACCGAGCGAGCAATGAGAAAGCTCGGCATAAAAGATAAGGGCATGACCAAAAAGGGATTGCGTATTGCAGGTAGGATTATCTGCAAGGTCAAGGTCGGCACCCTTTCAAAAATCCTTTTCCTTAAGTGCGATAAGAGCATCAGAAAGATGCGTGCGCTCGATTATGCAAAGGATCTTGTCAGAGGCTGTTTCGAGGGCAACCAGAAATATGTTGAGGGCACTCCCGAGGGCGATTTATGGCTCAGCTTGCTCAAAAGGCTGAATTTTGTTCTGAAAAAGGTTGATGTCAAGGGCTGGGACGGCAAAAAAGCAGACCTCTATAATTTGCTGAAAAACTCCGCAGGCAACTATGATATCGATGATTATAACGCAACTCTTACAATCAAATAATTCAGACTCTTAAGATTTCTTTAAGAAAATTAATTTTCCGTAAAGGGATGCTTAAGAATTGATTAAACCCGTTGTGCAATAATTGATTTACAGTTATAATGAACCTGCATAGAAAAATATGAAAGGATGATTCTGATGTTTTTTGAAACTGCAGGTGCATTGCTTCATGATTTTGCGGTTCTCGGAGCGCTTGCTTTATGGCCTGTTCACGGTGCTTTCATGGCATTTCTCGGCTTGTTTCAGGTGGCATTTGAAGGTATTTCAAACTTATTTGTATGAAAGAAATAATGCATGTCTGAATGGCTTTCAGGCGCGTTCGGCGAATTATTCGCTCTCGGAAACTATTATCTCTGGCCGATTCACGGTCTGATAATGGCGATTTCCGCATTATTTTAATTATTATCGGTAACCAACGGCTCTCTTTGTTTAGTGCAGAGGGAGCTTTTTATTTTTATATATTGATTGAATTTTATATAATACTGTGTTATTATATTATATAATTATATATGGAGGCAGTGTAATGAAAAGATTTTCAAGTATTTTTCTTGCATTATTATGTGTTTTTCTTCTTCCTCTTCAGGTGATTGCATCTGCTTCGGGTGACAGCTTTGAAACCTTACCCGAAATTGCAACGGAATCAACCGAAATCCGCACCCGTAAAAAGGTTGACGGTCTGAGGATGTATGTTGATAATGAAAACCCTCTGTTTATGATTCGCAACTGTCCCATATGGGGCGGACCTCAGACGGGCGAGGCTTTTGCGGAATATGCAATTAAAACTTATAACGTTCTGCCCGAGGATATGCGCAATTTTACGGTTATATATATTGATGAAGGTCCGACCGATATGACACCCGCCCGCCAGCTTGAATTCTGGGATGAGCTTCTCACAATTACCGATAAAGCAAATGTGCCCATCGTTTGCCAGAGTGAATGCTTCTGTACGAATAAAACGCGAGACCCCTTCACACAGGAAGAACTGTCGGATATGTTCAAAAAGCATGAATCGCTCATGGGATTTGTTCAGGTTGAGCTTTCAACGAATGGCGTCACAAACGAAAAGCTTGCCTATGACGAGGTAACCGAGGATAACGGCGTTAATAAAAATATTCTTGCGAGAATGAAGTCCTGCATCAAAGCCTGCGCCGAAAATGGCGGACTTTTCATCTGGCAGGATATGGAATATATTTATTGGAAAAAGCTCAACTATGTTAACCATATTCTCAAAGACAGAGAGCTTTATGACCTGCTCAAGAGTAATTCGCAGAATATTGTTATTATGGATAAGCATAACGGTCATGGCAGACATTTTGCTTCTCAGGCGAATATTCTCGGCTGCTGGCTTGACGGCGTATGCGGTAACTGGGGTGTTAACCTCGAAAACTTCCTGTGGTATGAGGAAGGATTCATCGAATATGATGACATCGGTGTTCATCCTAACGAGCCTGACCCGATTACCACCGCCAAATATCCGCCTGCTCTTTTTGGAATCGATATGATTGCCGATATGGTCGGAGGTGCAACTGTATATTCAATCGAAGGTACCTTCAGCAGAGGTGGCATGTACCATTTTGTTGATGGAGAGGTTGTTCTGACCCACACATTCTATGATGTTCTTTATCCGCTTTATCAGCGTATTCTTGACGGCTGCATTGCTTCAAAGGATGAGGTAAAGCAAAATATCAAAGTTGCCTATAAAATGACTCTGCCTTATTCGTTTCCGCTCAGCGGCAATGATGCGCATTTCCTGCAGGGACTTTACTGCGATACCTTTACTGTTCTTCAGGAAAAAATAAACAACATTTATTTTGATTGCACAAAGGACTGGGTGCCGTCAACGGGCAGGTATTATATAATTCCCATACTGCCGATTTATTCAAATCCCAAAGAGGTACTGCCAGACAGTTATATTCTCAACGATTTTTCATATTTCTTCAATCTTCTTTTCATAATTCCGATTAAGGTTAATTTCTTCAACAATCGCTACGAGCAGACCTATGAGGGCAACGGCGTTTTGTTTGATATAAAAGATACCGTTTATCTTTTCAACAGCAACGAAAACAAAACCGTTGACAGCGAGCAGAATATCATCTACACCTTGCCCCAAAGCAGCAAAAAGCTTGATGCCGAGTTTGTTGCGCATACCTATGCTGTTGTCAATGAAAGTGACAATGTAATCGATATTGAGCTTTGCAATCTACGTCTTGATACTGATGAAGTCTGCAACGGACTTGAAAATGAGGATCAGTTTATGCGTGCTTATGCAGCAGGCGGAAAACGCAGCAATCCGAAAGATTTCAGGCAGTCCGTTATCACTCTTTCCGGCTTTGACAGCGAGCCTCAGATCAGTGCAGCAGGTTCAAACGGCGCAAAACTGAAAACCGAATGGAATGCGGAAACGGGCACTATCACTCTTACAACCGTTACCAACGGCAGGGTTAAAATTCATATCAGTAATGACTAAGGAGAATTCTATGAAATCGAAAGTATATTTTTCAAAAACAATATCTCCCGAAAAGGTGCTCGAACTTTATGAAATGCTCGGCAAAAAGCTTGAGGGCAGGGTAGCCGTCAAGGTGCATTCGGGCGAAAAGGGCAACCAGAATTTCCTTAAGCCCGATTTCTGGAAGCCCGTTGTTGATGCCGTTAACGGCACGGTTGTTGAATGCAACACCGCTTATAACGGCGAGCGCAACACAACCGAAAAGCATCTTAAGCTTTTTGAGGACCACGGCTGGACGGAGCATTTCGAGGTTGACCTTCTCGATGCTGAGGGTCCCGACCTTGTGCTCGATATTCCGAACGGCAAAATGATAAAGAAGAATTATGTCGGCAAAAATATTGCAAACTATGATTCCGTACTTGTGCTTTCGCATTTCAAGGGTCACCCCATGGGCGGCTTCGGCGGAGCGCTCAAGCAGCTTTCAATCGGCTTTGCTTCGTCTTACGGCAAGGGGTATATCCACGGTGTCGGTAACCCCGAAGATTTCTGGACATCCGACCATGATTCTTTCCTTGAATCAATGGCTGATGCTGCAGGATCTGTAGTTGAATATTTCAAAGGCAACATTGTTTATGTCAATGTTATGAAAAACATGAGCGTTGACTGCGACTGCTGCGCCGTTGCGGAAGACCCCTGCATTGCGGATATTGGCATCCTTGTTTCCGATGACCCGATTGCGGTTGATAAAGCGTGTGTTGACCTTGTTTATGCCTGCTCCGATGAGGGCAAGCCCCACCTTATTGAACGCATCGAAAGCCGCAACGGAATCCATACCGTTGATGCTGCGGCTCAGCTTGGCTACGGCTCAAAGGATTATGAGCTGATTGAAGTTTGATTCTTGTTATAAATAGTAGGTGACCGTGATGAAAAAATTCATTAAAACTATCAGCATTCTTGTTGTTTTTTCGGTTTTGCTGACCTCCAATGCATTTTATTCTTATGCCGATAACGGCAAGAGATATTATTATATCGATTCCGTCGGCGGTGACGATTCCAACAGCGGAACCAGCATTGACAGCCCCGTTAAATCAATTGCAGGTCTTAAAAATCTTATTATCGAACCCGGTACGCATTTCCTCTTTAAAAACGGCGGTGAATATGAAAGCACTGCAACAACCCTTACCTGCAGCGGAACAAAGGATAACCCCATCGTTATTTCGTCTTACGGCGAGGGCGAAAAGGCTCTGCTTTATACTAACGAAAACACCGAGGTTTTCAGGCTCTTTGATTGCTGTTATTTAACAGTTTCAAACCTTCATATCAAAGCTCCCAACGGCGGCGGAATCTGGATTGATACGCTTGAAAAAACATCGGTAGGTATTGTTCTTGAGAACATTTATTTCACTGATATGCAAAATTATAAAGTTACCTCAAGAGATGATAATTCAAGAGGTGCTGCACCTGCGAGAGCGGCTGTTATGGTCAAGGGTTTGCCTGCACGTTCAAGATATGCCGTGAATGACCTTACTATCAAAGGCTGCGAGGTTTATAACTGCGCAAACGGCTTTATGATTTGGGGCTCGTGGAATGATTCACAGACTCCCTGGTGCGAGGAAGAGGATATCGACCCCATCTATAACACAGGTCTGCTGATTGAAAACTGCTATTTCCATGAAATGGATGCAGAGGCGGTCATCGTCGGTATGTGCGACGGCGCTCTTGTTACTCATTGCCGTGCAATTAACTGTTGTCAGGGCGAGGGTGTTGATGAAAACGGCGAAATCCTTTATTTCACAGCCGCAATGTGGTTCTGGGGCAGCGAAAACAGCACCATTCAGTATTGCGAAATCGCAGGTCAGAAGAATTTCGGCGACGGCATGGCTGTTGACTTTGACTCCCATACAAACAACTGCACCTATCAGTATATCTATTCTCACGATAACACCCGTTTTATCTGCAACTGTCCCAATCACAGCGGTCAGTTCAATAATACCGTGCGCTACTGCCTTTCAGTTAACGATAACGTTGGCAGGTCAAGGCTTTCCGCAAATCCCGGTGAGCATAATCTCAATTTCTATAACAACACAATTGTAAATTGCGCCGATTTCCATATGATTGATATGTATGATTCGGTTATTGCAAACAATATAATCATGCCCATTGACGGCTGCTTTGTTGCCTATGATATCTGGGATTTACCCCGCGACGGCAATGTAATAGGAAACAACTGCTATTACGGCTGTGAGCCTCCGCTGATTGATCTTTTCTCAACGAATACCGTTCCGGGTTTTGCGGGCACTGATTTCTCCGACCCCGAAAGCTTCAGACTTTCGGCAGACTCGCCTCTTATCGGTGCAGGTATGGAGATTGAGGGCTGCGATGCTCCGCACGATTTCTTCGGCGATGAAATAATCAGCACAAATATCGGCTGCTACATGGGCGAGGGCGAAGATGTTGAATATGAAGGCGAAAACATTTTTGTTAAGCTTGCAAGAATTCTCAGAAGCATTTATCTTCGCATTATGCATGAGATAAGCCTTATCAACGATTAACGGGAGATTATAATGAAAATTCTTATTGCTCTTATTCAGGCGATTCTTATGATTGTTTCGTCTTTTGCGGTGCCTGATTCATATTTCAAGTTTCAGGTTGACCGCGCCGCAGTTGATATTTCTTCAACGGCTGATTTCTCTTTTGATAATATTACCGCTGATGAAATGCTGATCAGCGAGAGCGAAAAGCAGCAGTGCCGCTCATGGTTCAATGAGAATATTCTCACAACCGAAAAGCCTGCCTATAACTTTACATACGGCGCAAAAACCTTCAGAGGCAGTATTCGTGACTGGGATATTTCCGTTGGCAACGAAAGTGCAACAGGTGAATATTTCAAGGGCGGCAAAACAACTTATATCACTCTTAAGCACAAGGATAACGGCTTGACCGCTAAGGTTGAAGCAACAATTTATGAAGAAAACGCAACCTGCGAATGGACAGTTTTCATCAAAAACACAGCAAGCGAAAATTCGCCCGTTATCAAGAATTTCTTTGCGGCGGATTGTACTTTGCCCACGGGTAACAGCGAAATTTATTACAGCAAGGGCACCGAGCCTGCTCCCGATGATTTCGAGCTTGTCAGAGCAGACCTCAGTTTTCTTCCCACGGTGTTTACCGCAAACGGCGGCAGAACTGAATCTGTTATGCCTTATTTCAACATCAGCGGTAAAGATGACGGCGTTGTTTTCTGTATCGGCTGGTCGGGTCAGTGGTATTCATCTGTTCAGCAGGTAATCGGCGGCGTTGCCGTTAAGGCTAAGCAGGATAAGCTCAACGCTTATCTTGAACCTGATGAAGAAATTCGTTCGCCTCTTGTTTCGCTTACTTTCTATAACAATTCCAATGCGCTCAAGGGCTTCAATTCTTTCAGAAAATGGACAATGGATTGCGTTTACCGTGACGGCGTAAGAGCTATCACAACCGCAGGCATCGGCGCTGAAGTTGCAGGCACAACCATTACCGATATGGTCAACAGCATCAACAACAGCCCTGTTGAATTTACAGATGCACTCGACGCTTATTGGATTGACGCAGGCTGGTATCCCATCAAAACAAACTGGGGTGACAGCGTTGGCAGCTGGTATCCCGACCCGGAGCGTTTCCCCGAGGGCTTTGCTCCCGTTGCTGAGGCAGCAGCGGAAAGGGGAGTTGATCTTCTTCTTTGGTATGAGCCCGAAAGATGCGCCGTTGATACAAAGGTTTATAATGATTGCATCGGCAATGATGGCTGGATTATCAAGTCGGATGATCCCTCCCGTAACATGGTTAATTTTGCCAATGATGACGCTCTCGAATATATTACAAATGAAATTCTTGCTTCTCTAAGAGCAAACAAAGTTTCGTATTTCCGCATTGACAGTATTCCCGAACCTCTGCCTTTCTGGCAAAGTGCTGATGAAATGTGGGGCAACGGCAGAAAGGGAATAACCGAAAACCACTATGTAAGCAATTTCTACGGCTTCCTTGATACTTTGCTTGAAGAAATTCCTAACTTAAAAATCGATAACTGCTGCTCGGGCGGTAAAAGAATAGATATCGAGATGTCACGCAGAGGCATTCCGCTATGGAGAAGCGATTTCAACTGCATGGATGAATTCGGCAATGCCCATCCTGAGGCTCTTCAGGGCACTCAGGCACAGACCTACGGCATCTCCTTCTGGATTCCGCTCAACGGCACCTGCGCTTATGTTTATAACGAATATGCAAACAGAACAAATATTATTGTTTGCTCGCAGCAGATAGGCTATGAATCTGTCAGAAAATATATGACGGGTAATTATTATCCGCTCTGCTACGGCGGTGTTGATACCTCAAGATATCAGGCAACTCAGTATGATATCGACGGCGAGGGAACGGCGATTATTTATAAAAGAGAGAACGTTGAGGATGATTATTTCACCCTTAAGCTTAACGGTCTTGACCCCGATAAAACCTATGTTTATTATGACTTTGATTCACCCGATGAAAAGCATGAAATTCAGGGCGATGAGCTCATGGCAAACGGCATTGAGCTTTATATAAAAGATACACCCAAGGCAGTTATTATCATGTACGGCGAAAAATAACGGTCAAAAATTATTTTCAATGGAGGCGAAATCATGAAAAACAGCTCTAAAAAGTTAATTTCAGGCATTATTTCTGTTATTCTCGCATTATCCGTTGTCTTTTCTTCCTCGGCGTTTGCTTTTGCGGCAGGGCTTATTTCAGAAGAAACGCACAAAACCGCGGTTGATATTGCTTATCAGATTGAATCCGAGGGCATTGTTCTTCTCAAAAATGAGGATTCTGTTCTGCCATTAAGCAATAAAAAGGTTAATGTTTTCGGTGCGGCATCCTGCTCAATCGCTTTTGCAGGTGCGGCAGGCTCGGGTGCGGTTCGCTCATCCGATGCAATCGGTTTTTATGATGCGCTGACCAATGCAGGCATTGAGTATAACAAAGACCTTTACAATAAATATGCCGATTTCACCGGCACAAGAGTTAATCTCGGCATTTTTTCCTATATAATTACCGTTCTTAAGCAGTTTTTCGGCGGCGGTCAGAGCGAAATGCCCTTTTCAAGAATCAGTGACAGCATGCTGCAGAGTGCCGCTGAATATTCGCAGACCGCTATTATCGTTATCGGCAGAGTCGGTACTGAAATGAAAGACCTCAGTGTTGAAAAGCTGAATCTTACTGATGAAGAAACCGATATGATAGAAACTGTCTGCAATAATTTCTCCGACGTTATTGTTGTTTTCAATATCTCAAACATCATGGATATGTCATGGCTTGAAGATTATGACAGCATAAAGGCAGCCATGATTATGTGGCTTCCGGGTGAGGTAGCAACCGATGTTGTCGGCAAGGTGCTGACTGGTGAGGTCAATCCCTCGGGTAAGCTTGCCGATACTGTTTCTTATGATATTGAAGATCACCCTGCGTCCGAAAACTTCGGCAACTATATGTATAAGGGCGTTTTGGGTATCCCTAAATATTTCGTAAATTACTGCGAAGGAATTTATGTCGGTTACAGATATTTTGAAACCTTTGCTCCCGAAAAGGTAATGTATCCTTTCGGTTACGGTCTTTCATATACCGATTTTGACTGGGATGTTACTCTCTTTGATTACGATAAGGAAAATATCAGAGTAAGAGTCAATGTTACAAACACGGGCGACGTTGCGGGCAAGGATGTTGTTCAGCTTTATTTCTCTGCTCCTTATATTCAGGGCGGAATTGAAAAGAGCGCAATTGAGCTTGCTGCTTACAAGAAAACAAAAGAGCTTGCCCCCGGTGAAACAGAAACTCTTGAAATCACATTCCCCATTGAAGATATGGCATCATACGATTCTGAGAACGAAGAAGCATGGGTGCTTGACAAGGGCGAATATAAAATTCATGTTTCGCACGATGTAAGGAATGCGGACAGAACCTTTACTTATAATGTGCGTGAAAAGGTTGTATATAAAACCGACTCGGTTTCTGGCAATGAGGTGAAGAATCTTTTCGGATTTGCCGAAGGCGATCTTACATATCTTTCAAGAGCAGATTTTAAGGGCACTTATCCTGCTCCTCCCACTGATTTTCAGGCTACCGATGCCGTGAAAAACAGCGATAAAAGACCTGACCCCGTAACAGAGGGTGAAGCTCCGAAAACAGGTGTTAAATATGAAAACGGCGCAATAACTCTTCAGGATGTTGCAAAGGATGAAACCCTCTGGGATGCATTCCTTGACCAGCTTACCGTTGATGAAATGATAACTCTTATCTCCGATTGCGGCTATGAAACAGAGGGCATTGAAAGGCTCGGCATTCCCGCAACATCGGATAATGACGGCCCCTCCTGCATCAAGGGTGAGGGTGGCTTGCTCTACAGCGAATGCGGTCTTGCTTTCCCTGTTGCAACGGCTCTTGCCTGCACATGGAATGATGAGCTTGCCGAGGAATTCGGCGAAATTATCGGCGAAGAGGGTAATCAGCTTGGCACAAACGTGTGGTATGCACCCGGCTGCAATCTTCACCGCAGTTCTCAGGGCGGCAGAAACAACGAATATTATTCCGAAGACCCTCTGCTTTCGGGCAAGATTTCCGCTGCGGTAATCAGAGGCGTTCAGTCAAAGGATATCGTTGTGACCGTCAAGCATTTCGCTGCCAATGAGCAGGAAACAAACCGTCAGTCAAACGGTCTTTATACATGGGTTAATGAGCAGGCGCTCCGTGAGCTGTATCTTGAGCCTTTTGAAATCTCTGTAAAAGAGGGTGAGGCAAAAGGTGTTATGTCTGCGTATAACAGAATCGGCGCACAGTGGTGCGGCGGCTGCAAACCTCTTCTTGTTGGCCTTCTTCGCAATGAGTGGGGCTTTGACGGTTTCGTTATTACAGATGCAAGCATTGACCTTACGGGTGACGGATATCTTGATCCTGCGCTTGCTGTTTATGCCAGAAACAGCGGTATTCTCACAATGCTTTATGTTATTTCTGCTCCGCAGACTAAAATTTCAATGAAGCTTGCATATATAAAAGACCCCATTGGCTTCGGTAATGCCATGAGATTATGTGTATATGATATATGCAGAATGAAGATGCAGACAAAGGCTTTTATTGACTAATTAACAGGTATTCCCATTATATCAATCAGCCCGGGCATTATCCCCGAATTCTTCTGTCCTTAAAAACAGCCTCCTTGGTCAGTTACCAAGGAGGCTGATTTTTATATATTAGTGATGGAAGAGTCTCATGCCTGTGAAGCACATTGTCATGCCGTGCTTGTCGCAAGCTGCGATAACGTTATCATCTCTGATTGAGCTGCCGGGCTCTGCGATATAGCTTACGCCGCTCTTTGAAGCTCTTTCAATGTTGTCACCGAAGGGGAAGAAAGCATCGCTGCCGAGAGCAACGCCCTTGATTGTTGCAAGGTAAGCCTTCTGCTCTGCCTTTGTGAAGGGTTCGGGTTTCTCTGAGAAAAGAGTCTGCCAAACGCCGTCAGCAAGAACATCTTCATATTCATCGGAGATGTAAACATCGATTGTGTTATCTCTGTCAGGTCTGCCGACTGTGTCAAGGAAGGGTAGGTTAAGAACCTTTTCATGCTGTCTGAGATGCCAGATATCAGCCTTGTTGCCTGCAAGTCTTGTGCAGTGGATTCTTGACTGCTGACCTGCACCAACGCCGATTGCCTGACCGTCAACTGCATAGCAAACGGAGTTTGACTGTGTGTATTTGAGAGTGATGAGAGCGATGATAAGGTCGCGCTTTGCGCTGTCAGGGAATTCCTTGTTGGCTGTAACAACGTTTGCAAGAAGCTCTTCATCAATCTTGAAGTTGTTTCTGCCCTGCTCAAATGTGATGCCGTAAACCTGCTTGATTTCCTGAACTGCAGGAACATAATCGGGGTCAATCTTAACGATGTTGTAGTTGCCGTTTCTTTTGCTCTTCAGAATTTCAAGTGCTTCGGGCTCATAGCCGGGAGCGATAACGCCGTCGGAAACCTCGCGCTTGATAAGCTTTGCGGTTGTAACGTCGCAAACGTCTGAAAGAGCAATCCAGTCGCCGAAGGAGCTCATTCTGTCTGTGCCTCTTGCTCTTGCGTAAGCGGTAGCAAGGGGAGAATCGTCAAGACCTTCGATATCGTCAACGAAGCAAGCCTTCTTGAGATTGTCGCTCATTTTGATGCCGACTGCTGCGGATGTGGGGGAAACATGCTTGAAGGATGTTGCTGCAGGCATGCCGAGAGCTGCTTTGATCTCTTTAACAAGCTGCCAGCTGTTGAATGCATCAAGGAAATTGATGAAGCCGGGTCTGCCGCAAAGAATTTCAATGGGAAGCTCGCTGCCGTCAGCCATATAAATTTTTGAGGGTTTCTGATTGGGGTTACAACCGTATTTAAGTTCAAATTCTTTCATTTCAGTTTCTCCTTATTTATTCTTGTTTATCATTCTTGCTTCGTATTTGCCTGTTTCAAGGTCAATATATCTTACATAGAGAGAAATTTTGTTCTGCTCGTTGAGGTTTGTCCAGAGATTATCTATGAAAGCATCGATATCATCGGGGATTTCAACTCTCTCGGGTTCACCTGTGAATGTGGGGATGGGGTTGCCGTCATGGTTATAGGTGTGGATGAAATGACCGAGACCGCTGATTGCAGGATAAGTGAATGTATATCTGTTGCAAGCTGTGCCTTCGGGGTCAGCGCTCTTGAGAATGCTCATTTTATAAGTGAATGAACCTTCTGCAAAAGTCATCATGCCGCTGATTCTGGGAGTAAAGTTGGGTGCGTCGGGCTCAAACTCTCTTGTTTCAAGAGCCTGTTCAAAGGTTTTGCCGTCTTTAACAAAATCATAGATTGTGTCGGTCTGGTCGCCGTTGGTTACGATAAGATTGTTGCCGATAACTCTGACGGGAGCGTAGATGATGAGTGAGGGGTCCTCAACTTTTGAAGCATCAAAGGGATGAATGATGATTTCGTCGCCCTGCTCAATAAAAACTCTGTTTCTGCTGTTTTCGCTTCTGCCCATGATGAAATAAGCTGTAACAGCCTTTTTGCCGTCAGCGCTCTTACCGATAACAATGCCTCTGCCTACGTAGCTGTTATCCTTGATAAGCTCACCGATGTTGTTGATGTCGTAAATACCCATACTTTTTCTTCCTTTCAAATAAAATAAGGGCAATCCTATCCAAAAAGATAAGATTGCCCAGACGGTCGGCGTAAACGGATTTTTTGCTCCCTTGCAGTTTTTTCTGCGATTCCGTCAGTCACAAAAAACCCTTAAAATTTATACATGAATTTTATCATATTTGAACTGTTTTGTCAATGTGCATATTGAACTAAATTCTGATTTTAGGCTCTTTCCATTTGCCTTTTGCAACAAATATTGCGCCAACAATTATCGACGAAAGAGAAGCAAGACCCGTTGCAAGACCAACGCCATTGAAGCCCATATCTGAAACCATAACCATGATATAAGCGAAAGGAACTCTTACTAAAATTGAGCTGAAGCAAGCGTTGAAAAGCGCAAAATTGGTGTATCCTGCGCCGATTGCAAGACCGTTCATGCAGAAAACAAACGGAGTGAGCAGATAATCGATAGCGATAAATCTGACATAATCCGTGCCGAGTGCGATAACCTCAGGGTTAATGTCAAACAGGCTTATAATTTGCTTCGGGAAAAGCTGAACAATCACGAAAACAACGAGTGAAATTCCGAAAGAGATACCCATGCCGTTGAGCATTGTTTTCTTTGCTCTTGCGATTTCGCCGGCACCGATATTTTGACCTGCCATTGATGAAACGGCGCTGCTCATTGCAAGTGCAGGGAGAATTGCAAAGGAGTTGACTTTTCCGCCGATTCCCTGACAGGCCGAAGCTATACCGGCATTCGGCAGGGAGTTTACAAGAGCTGTTAATGTTAAAAATGAGAATGAAACAACTACTTGCTGAACGGATGACGGCAGACCGATTTTAAGAAGCATTTTTGCTTTTTCTTTATCGATTCTGAAATCCTTGCGTGTATATTCAAGGAAAAACTTGTTTTTAAGAAGGTATGCAATGGATAGAATAACGCTCAGTGCCTGGGCACCGACGGTTGCGTAAGCTGCGCCTGCAGCACCCATATTAAACAGACCGCAAAGAATGAGGTCGCCAACAATGTTTGTTACTGCAGCTATCAGAACGAAATAGAGAGGTCTTTTTGAATCTCCCATTCCTCGCAAAATTGCGCTTATAACGTTGTAGGCAAACATGAAGATAAGACCTGCCATACATATATTATAATAGTTTTCAGCTTCCTGATATGCTACTGCGGGAGTTTTGAGGATATCAAGCAGCGGCTTTCCGAAAAGCAGCATAACAACCGTAAAGAATATGCCGAGAATCATATAAAGAGTAAAAAGTGTACCCGTTGTTTTACGTTGTTCATCGAATTTGTGAGCACCGCCGTACTGTGCAATAAGTACAGTTCCGCCAACGGCAAGGCCGAGTGCCGCACCCGTAACAAGGATGTTAATCTGGCTGCCGATGTTAACGCCGGTAATGCCGTTTTTTCCTCTGAATCTGCCGACAATAATCATATCCGCAACGGAGTATAAAGCCTGCAGAAGGTTTGAAAGCAAGAAGGGGATTGCGAACCTGATGAGCTGCTTTGAAACACTGCCCTCAGTTAAATCTTTTCTGAATTTATCTGACAATTTATTATTTCTCCTGTGTTTTTTTCTCTTTCATTGTGAGCGATATGCGCTTTTTGGCAGCGTCAACCGCCATTACCCAAACTGTAACAACTTCACCGACTTTCAGAACTTCCGAAGGATGCTTGATGAATTTGTTTGTAATCTGCGAAATATGAACAAGACCGTCCTGATGAACGCCGATATCGATGAATGCGCCGAAATCGGTAACATTACGTACAGTTCCTTTAAGCTCCATGCCCGGAACAAGGTCTTTCATATCCATAACATCCGTGCGGAGCATCGGAGGCGGAAGCTCATCTCTGGGGTCTCTTGCGGGCTGGATAAGCTCCTTGACGATATCGTTGAGGGTCGGAACACCGATTCCGAGCTTTTCAGCAACCTTATCTTCGCCGAGGGAATCAACCTTTTCTTTGATTTCGCCGATTGAATCCGTGCCGATATCGGTTGTTTTGTAAGCGAAAAGCTCAAGAAGCTCTTTTGCCGCCTTGTAGCTTTCGGGATGAACGCCCGTGTTATCGAGCGCATTTTTGCTTTCAGGAATTCTCAGGAAGCCTGCGCACTGCTCGAAAGCCTTTGCGCCGAGCTTCGGAACCTTCTTGAGCTGTGAACGCTCCTTGAATTCGCCGTTTTCATCTCTGAAATCAACAATGTTCTTGGCAACTGTTGAATTAATGCCCGAAACTCTTGAAAGAAGCGGAACGGAAGCTGTGTTGAGGTCAACGCCGACAGAGTTAACCGCATCTTCGATAACGCCGTCAAGAGCAGCGTCAAGCTCCTTGGGAGGCATATCATGCTGATACTGACCGACGCCGATTGCTTTCGGGTCAATTTTAACAAGCTCTGCGAGGGGATCCTGCAGCCTTCTTGCGATTGAAACCGCACTTCTGAGCGAAACATCAAACTGCGGGAATTCCTGAGCAGCAAGCTTTGAAGCTGAATAAACCGATGCGCCAGCTTCGCTGACAACCATATATGAAACATCTGCTTTGATTTCGCGCAGAACCTCTGCCGCAAAAATCTCTGTTTCTTTTGAAGCCGTTCCGTTGCCGATTGAAATGCAGTTAACGGAATGCTTTGTGATAAGCTTCTTGATAAGCTCCTTTGCCTGATTTCTCTGTGCATCGGAGTGGGTTACATAAATAACGCCGGTGTCGAGCACCTTGCCAGTTGCATCAACAACGGCAACCTTACAGCCTGTTCTGTAGCCGGGGTCAAGACCGATAACAACCTTGCCTTTAACGGGAGGAGCAAGCAGCAGCTCTTTTGTGTTGAGCGCAAAAACCTTGATAGCATTAGTAGCTGCATTTTCAGTAAGCATATTTCTGATTTCTCTTTCGATTGAAGGGTAAATCAGTCTGTCATATGCATCTGCGCCTGCCTCTCTTACAACTTCGGTGCAGGGTGAACCGTCGGGATTGAGAGTTGCGCTTGTGATAACATTTGCAGCCTTTACTGCATCAAGAGTAACGCTGACTTTAAGGAATTTTTCTCTTTCGCCTCTGTCAATGGCAAGCACTCTGTGACCTGCGATTTTGTTGACGGGTTCGGAGTATTCATAGTAATTTGTATAAACGCTTTCAACATCCTTATCTGCAGCGGTTGTTGAAACAACGCCGATAACCGTGAAAAGGTTACGGAGTCTGCGGCGGATATCGGCATCATCCGAAATGTTTTCCGCAATAATATCCATAGCGCCCTTAAGAGCATCCTCGGCTGTTGTAACGCCTTTTTCTTCGTTTATATATTCAGCTGCCATTTCAAGAGGAGCGGGGGAATCAGGGCTCTGCTCAAATATTGCATCTGCAAGGGGCTCAAGACCCTTTTCTCTTGCAACGGAAGCTCTTGTTTTTCTCTTGGGTCTGAAGGGTCTGTAAATATCTTCGATTTCGGTTATTGTTGAAGCCTTGTCAAGCGCTGCAGAGATTTCATCCGTCAGCTTTTCCTGACCTTCGATAAGACTTCTTACTTCCTCGCGTCTTTTGTCAAGGTTACGAAGATATTCAAGTCTTTCTGAAAGCTCTCTGATTATCTGGTCATCAAGCGTACCGTGAGCTTCTTTTCTGTATCGTGCGATAAAAGGGATTGTGTTACCCTCATCGATAAGCTTTACCGTGTTTTCAACCTGCCAGGTCTGTAAATTGAACTGAGTTGTTAATTCTCTGATAATATCCATTTTTTCACCTTAAAAATTATTTTTTATCTGTCTGATATCTTTTCCCAGGAAAAGCAGCGAAACATATCCGCCAATGATTCTTGATGTTACCCTCTGCGTATACTTTGCTTCAAGCTCATTTTTGGTGAGGTTTGTGCTGATTATAACGGGTTTTGAGCGATTCAGACGGGTATTTATAATATTGTATACGGCTGCAACGGTAAACTGCGTTGAAAATTCCGAGCCCAGGTCATCGATGATGAGAAGGTCGCAATCGAGAATCTCTTTCTCACGCTCGCCGTTGTTGTTATGGCTGAATTTTTCTCTTTCCAGCGAAGATAGAATATTTTGCGCTGAATCGTAAATAACCTTGAATCCGTTTTCAGCAACTGTATTTGCAATTGCAAGGGAGAGATGCGTTTTACCAAGACCCGTTGCGCCGTGGAGATAAAGGCTTTCTGATTCATTGCCGAAATCCTCCGCGTAGCATTTGCAGTATTCGAGAACTTCCGCCATTCTTTTTCTTGCTGAAACACCTGTTGCCTCATCGGCAGGCAGGGGATAGAAATCAAGGCTGAAGTTATCGAAAGTGCAGCTTTTGCTTGGCGATACGGATGCAAGGTTATCCTTTGCAATCGATTTGAGAAGCTCTGTTCTGCATTCGCAGACATATCCGCCTACAAAACCCGTATCCTCGCACTTTTTGCAATTATAAGGCGTTTCAAGATAATTATCGGGATAGCCGTTTTCTTTCAAAGTATTCTTAATAACAGTTTGCAGGGCTGTATTGATTTCAGAAAGCTGCCTGATATAATCTTCGGCATCCTTTCCCATTCCGAATGCCTTGACAACCGCAAGACCCGTTTCGGCAAGCTTTGCTTCGTATTTTGCTATTTCGGGAATCTTTTCGGTAACCTCCATATGGTGAGCAAGCTGAATTCTCTGCGCCTTGCTGCGTCTGCTTTCAAGAATCTGCGTTGCTTTGAGAAGTGTTTCTTTTCCGTAACTCATTCTTTATTCTTCCTTTTATATTTAAGCGTTCCGTGAAGCGAACGCTCCTCGAATTCATCAAGGTCATAGGATGCCGTTCTTGAATTTGCGGAGTCGGTTTTGCTTTTTTGAGGCTGCTTTGCAGCTTTCTTTTCGGCAGCACCTCTTTCAATATCTGCAGGATTCTTATAGCCTGCGGTGTGCCATGTTGTGAGAATCTTATCTATGTAGCTGAAGCTTAATTTGCCCGTGTGGTTAACCATTTCCTCGTAAGCAAGGATAATCATTTCGTTGGAGAACTTCATTTCGTTACTCCATTTGCGAAGATAAGGAACCTGCTTCATGGTAGGTCTGGGATTGCTCAAGCCTGCGTTTGCGGCAAACTCTCTCCACACCTGATTGATATTCTTCAATGCGGCAATTTGTTCGGCAGCTTTTTCGAGAGTGTCAACCTCTCTGTTGCCCCAATCCTTGCCGACGGCTTCAATATAGCTGTAATTTGTTTTGCCAACGGAAACACAGTATTCAATCAGCATGAACAGAACCTCTGTCGGCAGACCGTAATGGTCATGAAGCAGCAGAAGTGTGCACTGACCGTCATAACCGATGGTTTTGCCGAGCTTTATCTGTGCCTCGTTGAAAAGATGGCCTATTTCGGGCGATTCGCTGATTCTTGTTGCGATTTCAGCGTTTGACGGCTTTGAATGGGTAATTTTTGCTTCTTCAACAGTCTTTCGCAGTTCAGCTTCTTTCTCGATTTCGGGAGCTGATTGTGAAGGCTTAACAGCATCTGTGTTCTCGGGAAAATTACCGTCATCAAGAATAACGCCCGTGAGCACCCAATATTGCAGATAATCGGCTGCATCGTCTTTGTTTATTTTTAATGCTGTGCACATGGCATCGATATCGGGATTATCTGGTGAGTTTCTTAAAATCCAGAGCAGGACCTTAAGCTGATGCTCGTTGGCAAGCCTGATATGCTTGTCAACGATTTCGGCGGGCACCGCAAAAATGGATTTGAAGGCGGAAGGATTAACTGTATAACTCATTATTTTTCTCCGTAAATTTTGTTGCATATTCAATTAAGTATATCATAAAAATACGATAAATTGAAACAGTTTTTTTGAAAAATCAGTAATTTTTCATCGCAATATATATTAATGTAATAAAATACAATCGGTTGTGGTCGAAAAAAATGAATACACAAGTCAATCGGCAAATTTAACAAAAGCAGGGTAAAGAAAAAGAGACTGCATTAAGCAGTCTCTTAATCATGCGTTTTAATCAAACGGCTCTTGTAACCTTACCGGAGCGAAGGCAGCGTGTGCAAGCATAAACTCTCTTGGGAGTTCCGTTTACAACGGCCTTGACTCTTTTAACGTTGGGCTTCCATGTTCTGTTTGAACGTCTGTGAGAATGGGAAACCTGAATGCCGAATGACACATTTTTACCGCAGAAATCACATTTTGCCATGTGTCACACCTCCTTTTTAGTCATTAACAGATGATATATTAGCAGGTTTCGCAACAAATTGCAAGTGTTTTTTTAGATTTTTTAAAACTTTTGAAAAAATTAAAAAAATTTCAATTAACTATTGCATTTTTTAAAACTATGATATATAATACATACAGAACATTTGTTTGATTTAGTTTGGAGGTATAAGGTTATGGCAGATAAAAAGAAAGCTCTTGAAACCGCTCTTGCTCAGATTGAGAAAGCCTACGGCAAAGGAACCATCATGCGTCTGGGTGAAAACACCGGAATGAATGTTGAAGCTATTTCAACAGGCTCAATTTCTCTTGATGCTGCATCCGGCATCGGCGGTATGCCCAGAGGCAGAATTATTGAAATATACGGCCCCGAATCATCGGGTAAAACAACCCTTGCATTAACCGTTATCGCAGAAGCACAGAAAAAAGGTGGCGAAGCTGCGTTTATCGATGCAGAGCATGCTCTTGACCCCGGCTATGCAGCAAATCTCGGCGTTGACGTTGATTCTCTTCTTGTTTCGCAGCCCGATAACGGCGAGCAGGCTCTTGAAATTGCGGAAGCTCTTGTCCGTTCAGGTGCTCTTGATGTTGTTGTTATCGACTCCGTTGCAGCTCTTGTTCCCCGTTCCGAAATCGAGGGCGAAATGGGCGATTCCCATGTTGGTGCTCATGCAAGACTTATGTCGCAGGCTCTGCGTAAAATCGCAGGTGCGGTTGCGAAATCAAATACTATTATTATATTTATCAATCAGCTTCGTGAAAAGGTTGGCGTTATTTACGGCAATCCTGAAGTAACAACAGGCGGCAGAGCACTCAAATTCTATTCAACAATGCGCATCGAGGTGCGCAGGTCAGAGCAGATTAAGGGTGCAGGCAACGAGGTTATCGGTAACCGTACAAGATGTAAAATTGTAAAAAATAAGGTTGCCCCTCCGTTTAAAGAGGCAGAGTTTGATATTCTTTACGGCAGAGGCATCTCAAGAGACGGCGAAATCGTTGACCTCGGTGTTAAGTTCAATATTATCCAGAAGAGCGGTGCATGGTTCTCATATGGCGATATGAGACTTGCGCAGGGCAGGGATAACACAAGAGAAATGCTCCTCAACAATCCTGAGCTTTTCAACGAAATCAACGATAAGGTTGTTGCCGCTCTCAATGAAGCTGCGTCAGCCAACAAAAATGCAAAGAAAGCCACACCTGCAGCTGCTGAGGTTATTGTTCCTAAGGCTACAACTAAGGCAGGCGCAAGAGCAAAGCTCGATATAGTTGTGGATGATGACTAATAATTATGAAAATTACCGCTGAAAAGGGCAAACAGAATAAAATTCATGTTTATTGCGATGGTGAATATACTTTCACCGTTGACGCTGAGTATTGGTTCAGCAGCCCTTATTACAGTAAAGATACGGTAGAAAACGAGGAGCTGGCGGCTTTTTATGAAGCCGTCGGCTCCCGATGCGCTTTTATAGCCGGTCTTCGGCTTCTTTCTTACAGAGACCATAGCGAAAAAGAGCTGATTATGAAGCTCGTTCAGAAAGGACATAAAAAAAATTATGCTGAAAATGCCGTTGAAAAGCTGAAGGAGTACCGATATGTTGATGACGAAAGGGTTGCCGATATCTATGCAAAAGACCTTTTCGAGCGCAAGGGAATGAGCGTAAACGGCATTGTAAATGAGCTCTGCAGGAAAGGGATTTCAAGAGAAATTGCTGTTAATGCGGCAGAAAAACTTGACAACGACCCGATTTTGCGTATTATAGATTTATTAAACAAAAAATATTCACGCTATCTCATAGATGAAAAAGGTGTAAAGAAAACCGTTGCTTCCCTGCAGCGGTTGGGTTACAGATGGTCTGATATTAACAGTGCCCTTCGTCGGTACGAAATTGAAACGGAGGAATTCGGAGATGTATAAAATCGGTATGATATCTCTCGGCTGCCCTAAAAACCAGGTTGATGCTGAAAGAATGCTTGCTCTTCTTGATAAAAATGAGTTTGAAATTGCAGATTGCTATGAGGGTGTTGATGCCGTTATAGTCAACACCTGCGGTTTTATTGATGATGCTAAAAGAGAAGCAATTGAAAATATTCTCGATATGGCGCAGCTCAAGGAAGATGGTACCGTTAAAAAGATTATTGTTACCGGTTGCCTTGCACAGCGTCATCAGAAAGAAATTTTTGATGAAATTCCCGAGGTTGATGCCGTTATCGGCATCGGAGCAAACGGTAATATTGCAGAAATTGTAAAAAAGGTAATTGAAGGCGAAAATGTTTATGAAATGCCTTCCAATTCCGAGCTTCCTCTTGTCGGTGAGCGTTTGCTCACAACTCCCGAATACTGGTCATATCTCAAGATTGCAGACGGTTGCTCAAACCGCTGTACATATTGCGCAATCCCCTCAATCAGAGGCGATTTCAGAAGTGTTGAATTTGAAACTCTTGTTGATGAAGCAAAAGCTCTTGCCGATGCTGGTACAAAAGAACTGATTCTTATTGCGCAGGATACAACCAATTACGGCATGGACCTTTACGGCAAGCTTCGTTTGCCCGAGCTTCTTGATGCTCTGTGCGAAATTGACGGCATCGAGTGGATAAGGCTTCTCTATTGCTATCCCGATAAAATCACCGATGAGCTGCTCGAAACAATGGCACGTCAGCCCAAGGTTGTTCATTATATTGATCTTCCCCTTCAGCATGCCGATGATAAAATTCTCAAGGCCATGAACAGAAAGGGCGACAGCGCATATCTCCGCGAAACAATCGCAAAAATCCGTGAAGCGATGCCCGATGCTGTTATCAGAACAACATTTATTATCGGATTCCCGGGTGAGGGAGAAGAAGAGTTTGAAAATCTTGCTGAATTTGTCAATGAAATAGAGTTTGACAGACTCGGTTGCTTCTCTTATTCTCCGCAGGATGGCACACCTGCATTTGATATGGATAATCAGGTTGATGATGAAACAAAGCTGCGCAGAGGTGATATCATCATGGGCGACCAGCTTGAAATCGTTACCCTCAAAAACCATGAGCGCATCGGCAAAACTTATAAAGTAATCGTTGAAGATTATGACGGTTATTCAGACAGCTACAGCGGCAGAACATATATGGATGCGCCCGATATTGACGGAAAAATCATATTCACAACCGATAAACATTATGAGAACGGTGATTTTACTGAAATTGAGGTTATTGGCATGAATGATTATGACCTTATCGGCAAAGATATTTCATAAATTTAAGGAGTACAAATGAATTTACCTAATAAGTTGACTGTTTTAAGAATTATTTTAACACCTTTCTATCTTGCGGCAATGCTGATTGATTTCAGGTATCATTATCTTGTTGCGGCTGCGATTTTTATTATTGCTTCGCTTACGGATATGCTCGACGGCAAAATTGCAAGAAAGAAAAATCTTATCACGAATTTCGGTAAGCTCTGTGATCCTCTTGCAGATAAAATGCTCACAACCGCTGCCTTACTCGCTTTTATGGAGCTTGATATTTGCAGCATCTGGATTGTTATGATTGTTCTCACAAGAGAATTTCTTGTAACATCATTCAGGCTTGTTGCATCCTCTCAGGGTGTTGTTATAGCAGCCGGAATATGGGGTAAACTTAAAACCGTAAGCCAGATGGTGTTTTCGATTGTCATTATGCTTGCAGTTCAATTTGCGCAGGTTTTTGCGTGGGATTTCTCTTCCCTCGCCCTCGCTTCAAACATAATGCTCGGCATAACTGCCGTTTTAACCGTTGTTTCGGGAATAAAATATATTGTTGACGGTGTAAAAGTTATCGATATTAATTTGTGATTTTGTCTATTTTCCCGATTGACAATTTTTAATAAAACACATATAATGCTTATGATATATTTAAAAGCTATCGACGGGAGAGTAACCGCAATAAAGCATATCAGAGAGGGAGCAGGCAGCTGAAAATGCTCCTTATGTTTGTTGAGGCGAAGTGCACCCGGCGGCTCGCAGGGGGAATTAACAGTATCTCTGCGCGTATAATCTGCGTTAAAGATCTGGTTAACTGCCTTGAGTTATAAACAGGAGTGGAACCGCGTTTATTACGCCTCCGTAGTCATTTTTATGGCTGCGGAGCTTTTTGTTTTTATTTGATTTCGGAGGTGCTTCGATGTTTAAACAGCTGCGGGAAGATATTGCGTGCGTTAAATCCCGTGACCCTGCCGCCCGTTCGGCGCTTGAAATTTATTTTCTTTATCCCGGACTTAAAGCAATCAGACTTCACAGGCTTGCCAATTGGTTTTACCGCCACAATATGTTTTTTATGGCTCGCTGGATTTCGCAGCGTGCATCAAAGAAAACGGGTGTTGAAATTCACCCTGCCGTTAAAATCGGCAAAAGATTCTTTATTGACCACGGAACCGGTGTTGTTATCGGCGAAACTGCCGTTATCGGCGACGATGTTACAATTTATCAGGGCGTAACCCTCGGCGGTACGGGTAAAGATACGGGCAAGCGCCACCCGACAATCGGCAACAATGTTATGATAGGTGCAGGCGCAAAGGTGCTCGGACCTCTTGAAATCGGCGATAATTCAAGAATTGCGGCAGGTGCTGTTGTTCTTCATGATATTCCGCAGAATTCAACCGCAGTCGGCGTTCCTGCAAGGGTGGTCAAGAAAGACGGCATAAGGGTTGATGATCTCAATCAGGTTGATATTCCCGACCCCGTTGCTCAGGAAATCGCAAGGCTCGAAACCGAAATCTTAATGATGAAAAAGAAACTCAATATGGAGGAATGAATATGAAAATTTTTAACACTCTCACAAAAGAAAAGGTTGATTTTGTTCCCGTTAACGAAGGCGAAGTTAAAATTTACGCTTGCGGTCCCACGGTTTATAACTTCATCCATATCGGCAATGCAAGACCCATCTGCGTGTTCGATGTTCTTCGCAGATATCTTGAATACAGAGGCTATAAGGTCACTTTTGTTCAGAATTTCACCGATATTGACGATAAAATCATCAAGCGTGCCAACGAAGAGGGTACGGATTATGAAACCGTTTCAAAGAAATATATCGAAGAATTCTGGACTGATGCAAACGGACTTAACTTCAAGCCTGCAACGGTTCATCCTCTTGCAACCGAAAACATTGATAAAATCATCGAAATCGTAAGCGGACTTATTGATAAGGGTCACGCTTATGAGGTTGACGGCGACGTATATTTCAGCACAAAAACATTTAATGAATACGGCAAGCTTTCCCATCAGCCTCTTGAAGAGCTTGAAGCGGGCGCAAGAATCATGGTAGGCGATATAAAGAAAGACCCCATGGATTTCGCTCTCTGGAAGGCTGCAAAGCCCGGCGAGCCTTACTGGGAATCACCCTGGGGCAAGGGCAGACCCGGCTGGCATATCGAATGCTCCGCAATGGTATGCAGATTTCTCGGCGAAAGCATTGATATCCACTGCGGCGGTCAGGACCTTGTTTTCCCTCACCACGAAAATGAAATTGCGCAGAGCGAATGCTTCACAGGCAAGCCCTTTGCAAAATATTGGATGCATAACGGCTACATCAATGTTGATAACGTCAAGATGTCAAAGTCACTCGGCAACTTCAAAACAGTGCGTGACGTTGCTGCGGTTTACGGCTATGAGCCCATCCGTTATCTCATGATTTCATCCTCTTACAGAAGCCCCATCAACTACAGCATCGATATTATCGAACAGTGCAAGGCTTCTCTCACAAGACTTTACACCTGCCGTGACAGCATCGATTTTGAAATCAAGAATGCTGCTGACGGTGAGCTTGATGCAGCTGTTAAAGAGCAGCTTGATAAGAGAGTTGCACAGTTCATTGAAGCTATGGACGATGACCTGAACACAGCAGACGGCATTGCTTCTGTTTTCGAGCTTGTAAGAGATATCAACTCTTTTGTTATCGGTAAGGGTCAGACAAAGGCAACTGCTGAATATGCTGCAAAGATTTTTGATGAACTTACAGGTGTTCTCGGTCTTGTTTATAACCGCAAGGCAGAGGTTCTCGATGCTGATATTGACGCAATGATTGAAGCCAGAACTCAGGCAAGAAAAGACAAAAACTGGGCTGAGGCTGACAGAATCAGAGATGAACTCAAGGCAATGGGTATCGTTCTTGAGGATACCGCTCAGGGTGTTAAATGGCACAGAGAATAATTTTTAACTGAATTTGTTGTTCAAAACTCCGCTTCAGAGCATGCTTTAAGGCGGAGTTTTGTGATATTTATAACAAAATTTCTTTATATAAGAAATATTTTAAAATAATGCTTGCATTTTACGGCATCATATGTTATAATCCTTGAGCAAATCACACGCAGGGTTATTTTTATTATAAGTGCGGCGTCAAAACCGTGTTAATATCAGACCTTGCGGCGGTTCGTATCTGACATTGGATACAAAATTAACTTAGGAGGAAAAAAACATGTCAGTAGTATCAATGAAACAATTACTCGAAGCAGGCGTTCATTTCGGTCACCAGACCAGAAGATGGAACCCCAAGATGGCTGAGTACATCTTCACAGAGCGTAACGGCATCTACATCATCGACCTTCAGAAAACAGTTAAGAAGCTCGAAGAAGCCTATATGTTCATCCGTGAGATCGCAGCCGAGGGCGGCGAAGTTCTCTTCGTTGGCACAAAGAAGCAGGCTCAGGATTCCGTTAAGGAAGAAGCAATCCGTTGCGGTATGCCTTTCGTAAACGCACGTTGGCTCGGCGGTATGCTCACAAACTTCAACACAATCCAGAAGAGAATCAAGAGACTTGCTCAGCTCAAGGCTATGGAAGCTGACGGAACTTTCGATCTTCTTCCCAAGAAGGAAGTTACAAAGCTCAACCTTGAAATCGAAAAGCTTGAAAAGTTCATGGGCGGTATCACAGAGATGAAGAAGCAGCCTGCTGCTATGTTCATCGTTGACCCCCGCAAAGAAAAGATCGCTGTTCTTGAAGCAAAGAAGCTCGGTATTCCGATCGTTGCTATCGTTGACACAAACTGCGATCCCGATGAAGTTGACTATGTAATTCCCGGCAACGATGACGCTATCCGCGCTGTTAAGCTTATCGCAGGCGCTATGGCTGATGCAGTTATCGAAGGCAGACAGGGCGAGCAGACAGCTCCCGAAGCAGCAGCAGAGGAGGAATAATATAATGGCAGCATTTACAGCTAAAGACGTTCAGGCTCTCAGAGAAAAAACAAACGTTGGCATGATGGATTGCAAAAAGGCACTCGTAGAAGCTGACGGTGATATGGATAAGGCAGTTGAAATTCTTCGTGAAAAGGGTCTCGCAACTGCAGCTAAAAAGGCAAGCAGAATCGCAGCTGAAGGTGTTATCGGTCTTTACACTGACGGCAACGCATCCGCTCTTATTGAGCTCAACTGCGAAACTGACTTTGTAGGCAACGGCCCCGAATTCAAGGCTCTTGCTAACCAGATTGCAAAGACTGTTGTTGTCAGCAAGCCTGCTGACCTCGATGCTCTTCTTGCAACAACAATTGCTGACGGCACACTTTCAGTTGCCGATGCTATTCAGGAGCTCTTCCTTTCACTCCGTGAAAATCTTAAGCTTCGCCGTTTTGTTCTTGTTGAAGGCAAAGCAGTTTCTTATATCCACGGCGGCGGTTCCGTTGGCGTTCTTGTAAGCTTTGATACAGAGCTTGCTGCTGATAACGCTGATTTCATTGCTATGGGCAAAAACATCGCAATGCAGGTTGCAGCTATGAACCCCGAATATCTTGGCAAGGATGATATTTCAGCTGATGAGCTTGCAAAGATGAAATCAATCACAATCGACAGCTCACTCAACAAGCCCGAATCTCTTCCCAAGCCCATTCTCAGAAAGCTCTTTGAAAAGGCAATCAGCGAGAAGCTCTTCAGCGATGAAGATATCGCTGCTTATGAAGAGCAAAAGAATAATAACTTCCTTTTCAACTTCCTTTCAAAGGAAGCAGTTGCAACACTTGCATCACTTGCAGTTGCCGGTAAGGAAGAATATGCAAACGATAAGATTTTTGCCGGCGCTATTGATGGCCGTGTTAAGAAGCAGATTAAGGAAATCTGCCTTCTTGAGCAGCCCTTTGTTCGTTCAGATCTTTTCGACGGCACAGTAGCAGGCTATGTTGCTGATGTAGCAAAGAAGCTCGGCGCAGAAATCAAAGTTACAGGCTTTGCCCGTCTTGCTAAGGGCGAAGGCATCGAAAAGAAAGAAGATAACTTCGCAGCAGAAGTTGCAAGCATGATGTAATTAAATAAAATTTACGGCTGTTACCAATCGGTAGCAGCCGTTTTTTATTTGTTTATTCTGTAAAATGCAATTTGATTCTCGTCAAGATTCTTGCCGATTCTGAAATATGCAGTTTCTTTATAGGGAATCTGTGTCATGCCTATTTTTTGCATAACTCTTCCTGAACCGATGTTTTCTTTTACATAGGCAGCCTCAAGCGTTTCGAAGCCAACTTCATATAAAAGATAGTTCTTAACTGCGGTTGCAGCTTCCGTTACAATTCCTTTATTCCAGAACTCGCTGTCAATTACCCATCCGAGTACGCCTGTTTTATCAACGCTTAAAACTATATCAATGCATCCTATAACTCGTCCTCCGAACTCGATTGCCCATCTGTAAACAGATTTACGGATATATTGATTTTTCCAGTGTCTGCAAAGCTTTTTTGTGGTTTTGGGATTCTGATGTGATTCCCATGTGACATATTTTGTGACCTCGTCTTTGCATGCGTATTTGTAAATATCTTTATAATCTTTTATTCTGACTTTTCGCAGAATAAGCCGCTCTGTTTTTATTGTTTTCGTTCCTTTATGTTTCATGTTATAACCTCTTATTTTATTGATTTATATGAAGCAATGTAAATTTTATGGTTTATTAAAAAAGTTTCAGGATAATTTATCATCATTTTTTTGTGTTCTTCGTCCCATTTAATAAATGTTTCTTTATCCATGGAGGCAAGAGTACCTCGGCAGGCGCACATTCTGCCGTGCCAACTTTCTCTTGTAAAAGGAATTTTACATTCAAAAATATCAAGATTTCCGTTTTCAAAAGGGTGATTATACATATCTTTTGAACCTGATGCACCAGGAGTCCAGTTTTTATTAATATTCTTAACAAGCTGATGCGAAGTTTTTGCAATCTCGTCATCAAGAGTATAGCTCATATAAATTTTTGCAAAAATTCCGTCAGGTTTGATAATGCGTCTGATTTCTTTAATAATTTTTTCACGGTCAAAATACCAGAAACACTGTGCAGCGGTAATACAATCAAAACTATTATCGTTAAAATTACAGTTTTCGGCAGGAGAGGCAACAAACTTAATATTAGATGCTTTCTTTTCTTTTGCAATAATTCTTGCCTGTTCAATCTGTTCTGATGAGATATCAACGCCGGTTATGTTTGAACCATACCTGAACATATTCAACGGCAAAACTCCTGTACCGGTGCCTAAATCAAGCCAATTTGTTCCTGCCTTTCCGATACCAAGTTCATATAGTTTTTTATACAATTCTTTTGGATAAATATCTCTGTATTTTGCGTATTCGGCGGCTGTTTTTCCAAAGTCAAACTCTTTTCCGCCATCTATATTATTTAATTTCATGTTATAATTCCTTCTTCCTTAATATATCAAGTGTGTGGTGCGATATGCCGATTAAATCCTGCCTTTCGCAGGTTGAAAAATGATATCGCAGATATAATTCATATGTTTTGTCATCCATATTATCAATTGTTTCTGTCATATGGTTTGCGTAGCCGTCTGTTGCAATCAGCTTTATTCTTTCTACAGGGGAGTTGTCTGAAATTGATTTTATTTCATCAACTGTATACAGCTTGAAAATTCCTTCGGGAGTGAAGTATGCCTCAAGTGTTTCGGGATTGAATAGACCCATGTCAATCAGCTTTTGTATCTCGTTTCTTTTGAACTGACCTATTATGCTCGGGTCGTACATGCAGTATGCAACAAACACTAATCCGTCGGGCTTTGTGACTCTGATTGCTTCCGAAAGCGCTTTTTTCTGCTCGTCAGCAGTATAGAGATGGTACATCGGACCGAGAAGCAATGTTACATCATAAGAATTATCTGAGTAATCGGATAAATCAAGTGCGTTTCCTTGCCTGATTGTAATTTTTTCATCGGGTTTTGTTTTCGTTTTAAAAACCTTGATGTTGTGTTCAACAAGCTCAACAGCATCAACCTCATAACCTTTTTGCGCAAAATAATGTGAGTATCTGCCTGTGCCTGCGCCGATTTCAATAATTTTCATGTTTTCCTTAAGATAATCTTCAACATATTTTACTGTTGTTAAGAATTCTACATTGCCGTGCCGTGAAAGCAATCTTGCTTCTTCATCACAGTGTGAGGTATAAAAATCTACAATGCAATTTCCTGTTTTTTCTTTCTGCTGCTGTGACTTTTTACTGAACAAATCAAATAACTTCATGTTTTCACTCCTTATTATTTTTGTTTCAACTATCAGACGATTAAAATTTGAATTTGGTCTAAAAAAAACGGTGTAAGCATTGCAGAAAGCTTACACCGTTATAATCATATAAAAATCAATTATTTTAATATGAATACAGAGGTTTAAGCCTGCAAGCTGACTGATAATCATGCTGTGCAAGCCAAGCGGAACCATACATTTTGCAGTTGATAAATTTGAACAATTCCGTTTTCCTCCGATAATTTTTTTGTTAATATAGCATATTAATTTGTATTTGTCAACACATTATTCCGTGAGCGTATTATTTAATTTTAACTGTAAATAATAATTTTACAATGAAATAAAGGAGAGATTCGAATGGCTAACCTTACCGCAAAAGAGCTTTCTGCAATCGAGGACCAGCTCAACTGTGAGCAGATGCTGATTAAAAAATTCAAGGCATATGCCGCAACCGCAACAGACCCTCAGATTAAAACTACCTGCGAAAACATGGCGGCTCGCCACAAGCAGCATTTTGATACCCTTATGGGTCATCTTTCATAAGGAGGATTTGCAATGAACAATCAAGCTTTTACTGACAGAGAGATTATGGATGATGTTCTGACCTCGCAGAAGCACATCACGGGTGTCTATAACACTTTTTCAAACGAGTGTGTCAATCAGCAGCTTCAGAGTGATATGCTCTCAATCCTTAAGGAAGAGCATAATATGCAGTTCAATGTATTTACTGATATGCAGAAAAGAGGCTGGTACAGCCCTGCAGCCGCAGAGCAGCAGAAGGTAACTGAAGCGAAAACAAAATTTCAGGGCATAGCAGGTCAGCTTTGATTCAGGGGAGCATTCGGTTTCGGATGCTCCTTTTTATAATTTTAAAATATTTTATAAAAAGGGGTTGGAAAAAATAAGCGAATGATTTATAATGTAATTAATATGGGTATATGTGTGCCCTGATAAAAAGGAGAAGGATATGAGTAAATATTCCGTTTCGCTTGAAAAAGTTATATCCGACCTTTCCTTAAACGTAATTTATACGCCAAAGGATGTTGCGGATATTTATATCACGTCGCAGGATGTTAACCGTCCCGGTCTGATTTTAACAGGGTTTGATAATTATTTTGACCCTGCCCGAATTCAGTTTATCGGTCTTACGGAGCTTGAATACATAAAGAGCCTTGATAAAGAACAGTTTATCGAATGCTCCGA
>JAZNPG010000041.1:0-63219 GCA_045589555.1 Acutalibacteraceae bacterium | reverse complement strand
TATAATTAACAAGTTTTCCGAAAAATTTGATATTACACCTTACCAGTATTACACCGCAAAAAAACTGGAAACAGTTAAGCTGTATCTGATAAACACAAAATACTCCTTTTCTGAAATTGCCAAAAAAATGTCTTTTTCTGACCAACAGTATTTTTCCTCCTGGTTCAAATCCCTTTGCGGAATGTCTCCTTCAAAATTCAGGAGCAATTGCGGCAAGGAAAATTAATTGAGTTTTAGGTAAATTCAATTCGTGTCATTAATAAAAGATAATTTACTCCGGATTTTGGGTCCGGACTTTTTTGTTGCTCAGAAATTACTTTTTTAAAATTAGACCTACATACTCTGTGTACAAGGAATATTTCAAATTTCAAAAAATGATAACAAATAAGATTGTGCAATTTATTGCATTCTTAACAGAGCTTTCTTGTTTACTCATTGCGATTTAAACCATAATAAATTGTATTTTTGTTAAATGGAAAAGTTTAAAATGCACCTTACATCGTTCATAAAAATCCATCTGATAAAAGTTAAATTTGCACGGTTTAGACCGATGAAAATTGACCAAAAACATAAAGCTGACCAATACCAAGTTCTATATTGATGACGGTTATACGGGAACTAATTTCAACCGACCCGGTTTTCAGGCAATGCTCGAAGATATTGAAATGGGATATGTAACAACCATAATGGTAAAAGACTTATCCCGTCTCGGCAGAGATTATGTTTCGGTCGGTCACTATACAAGAGATATTTCAAGGAAAGTCAGAAGCTCACACAGAATTCGTGGTAATCTCGGCGAGCCGTTATCTCAGCCACCTTACGGGTATATGAAAGACCCACAGAACAAAAAGAAGTGGATTGTTGATACCGAAGCTGCGGAAGTTGTCAAGAGTATCTTTGCAATGTGTATCGAGGGTAAAGGTAATGAAACTATTGCACGAATACTTCAGGAAAATAAAGTGATGATACCAATGGCATATTGGCAGAGCAAAGGTCTTAACAAAGGCGGTAAGAAAACTCAACCTGACCCGTATAAATGGTGCAAGACTACTGTGCAAAAGATTCTTGCACAGCAGGAATACTGCGGTGATGTTATCAATTTCAAAACCTATTCAAAGAATTTCAAGAATAAAAAAAGGCTTCAGAATCCCGAAGAGAATTGGAAGATATTCAAGAATGTTCACGAGCCGACAATTGACAGAAACACCTTTGAAACTGTTCAGAAGATGAAAGCCAAGGCAAAACGCAGAGCACCTAATCCCGAACATGCCGAAAAGAATATGTTCTGCGGATTGTTATACTGTGCCGATTGCGGAAGTCCCTTATGGTTCAATGTCAATCATCCTAATACTGACATCAAGTATTTCATGTGTTCCAACTACAAAGGTCGCAGAGGCACTTGTGAGGGTACACACTATGTCAGGGCTGATTCTTTAGAACAGATAGTGATGCTTGAGCTGAGAAATCTTTCAAACTTTCTTGCCGAAGATGAACAAGCCTTTGCAGACATCCTTGAAGCAAAAACAAACAAGAACATACTCAGTCATCAAAAGTTTCTTGAAAGCAGTATTGATAAAGCAACAGCAAGAACTAAAGAGGTTGCCCTAATGTACGAAAAACTCTTTGAAAAGCACATCAACGGTATTGTCAATGAAGAAAGCTTTATACAGCTTTCACAGAAGTACGAAACTGAGCGTGATGAACTGAAAGTTAAAATCAAGCAATACCGTGATGAACTTGCCGAAACCGAAAACCTGCGTACAAGCAAAGAACAGTTCACAATGGCTGTCCGCAAGTTTATGCAGATGGAAACACTTACACCTGCATTGCTAAATGAACTGGTTGAAAAGATTGAAGTTTACTCCATTGAAGGCAAAGGTAAAAACAGAACTCAATGGATAATCATTCATTACCGCTTTTTGGGAGTAATTGAAAACCCAGTGAAAGAAGAAAACATAATCCTTGAAGCAAGACAAGGCGTTGCCGTGGAATATCTTACGTCATAAGGCATAACAAAAAAGAGCAGGTCAAAACCTGCTCGATACATAACAAATCATATTAAATTTAACTATGAGGAAATGCAAAAAAGAAAAGTGAGTATTCACTTGTGTTATGAATACTCACTATGGTGCGGATAACAGGACTTGAACCTGCACGAACTTGCGCCCATTAGAACCTGAATCTAACGCGTCTGCCAATTCCGCCATATCCGCATATTCTGTTACCCGTTAAATTTTACACGGCACGGGCATCCGAGGCGGAGCTTACTTTCAGTTAGCAAACTTATTTTTCAGCTTAATCCGCTGCTTATTCTTTTTTACTCGATGCAAGCCACCGAGGGAGAGCATTTCGCTTTTTCTCCTTGATGTGAAAAGAGGATTCCGTTGAAGGAATCCTCTCCTGGTGCGAGAGACGGGACTTGAACCCGTACGTCGTAAACACACGCCCCTCAAACGTGCGCGTCTGCCGATTCCGCCACTCTCGCATATGTTCTGTTCGCTTGGAACGTTGCCTATTATAGCAAACCAAACCGCAGTTGTCAAGGGTTTTTTGAAACTTTTTTTAAAATATTTTTATATTCTTTTGAGGCATTATTTTGCGAGGTTTTCGCCCGATAAAACGGGCGATTCGTGAATCGCCCGACAGTTCAAAAAACAAAACTTACAGTCCGCCGACTGTTACATTCTCCGCTATTATCTTAAACACGGGTGCGCAGCTGATTGCTCCTTCGCCGCCGTTTTCCCTTAAAATCACCACGGCATATTTCGGCTCCTGCGCAGGAAAATATCCTGCAAACCACGCATTATAAATTTCTTCCCCGTTTTCGCTCCTGCCCGTCTGTGCCGTTGCGGTTTTGCCTGCACAGCTTACATAATCCGATTTCGCTCTGCTGCCGCTCCCCTCTTCAACAACGGCAAGCAAAAAGCTTCTGAGAAGCTCCGCTGTTTCGGGCGAAACCACTCTCTTTTTCTCATAATATCCTCCTTTTCTGATTAAAGCACCCTGCGAGTTTACCTCTCCCTCGACAAGATACGGCAAAACGCAATATCCGCCGTTTGCTATTGCCGCCATCATTGCGCAAATCTGAACGGGCGTTGCCGTCAGCTCTCCCTGACCGAAAGAAAGATTTGCCGCTGCCGCTTTTGAATCCACTTTTTCGGGCAGATTGCCTGCGCAAGATCTCATGCCATCGGCGAAAACCGTTTCTGCGCCGAATCCGAATTTCCTTGCAGTTTCAAGAACGTTATCCGCACCCGTTTCGAGCGCAAGCGCGATAAAATAGGTGTTGCAGGAATTTGCCACCGCACCCCTCATATCAAGCTCGCCGTGGCCCTCTTTTTTATGGCAGCTGAAGGTTACACCGTTGAGAGTCACGCTGCCCGTACAGTTATAAGAAAAGCTGCTCCCGATGCCGTTTTCAAGAGCTGACGCCGCAACAACGGGCTTGAACACCGAGCCGACGCTGAACGGGAGAAAAGCTCTGTTAATCAGCGGAGAATCGGGACTATCAAGAGCGGAAGCAATATCGCTCTGACTGAACGCAGGTCTTGATACACAGGCTCTGACTGCCCCCGTTTCAACATCAATCACAACAGCCGCCGCACACCCTGCGCCAGAAGAATCCAGCGCTTGCTCGGCTATTTTCTGAATATCCGCATCGATTGTGAGAGCGATTCCCGAAACGGGAAAAATCTCATTTTCAACTACCGTTTTTTCTCCGAGAAGCACTCTGCCGTTGGCATCGCAGGAAACTCTTGCATAAACAGGATATCCTGCAGCCGAAAGCACTCCGTCAAATGCCTTTTCCGCTCCGCTCACGCCGTTGCCCTCATATCCGAGATATCCGATTATATGGCAGGCAAGTGAGCCGTAGCGCTCGGGATAAGCAACAACAGTCACATCCCCGCCGCCGCAGCTTTTATCCCTAACCTGCACAAGAACGGGGTTGCTCGAAAGCATTTTCTCCTTAACCGCAGAAAAATCAGAAGCATCAAGCTCCGATTCAAGGGCGGCAAGGGCTTTCTGCGTCGGTTTTGCCACAGCCGCATAAACGGTTCTGCAATTCGTGAGCGGATTGAGCTTGCAGTCATAAATCGTCCCCCGAAGATATGCAATATCAAACCTTACTCCCGAGGCTGAAGATGCGGCAACCTGCACCTGCGAAGCGATATCCGCCGTTCTGAGCCCGAGATAAGCCATAACTGCGGTAAAAAAGGCAAAAACAATCAGCGCTCTTTTTTTCAAAAAAATCACTCCCTGAGGATATGTTTCCACAAGGAGTGACAATTATTTATAGTGAAGAATGAAGAGTGAACAGCGAATAATTAAGGACAGGCTCTGCCTGTGACCGATTAATAAAAATTAAACATTGAATCTGAAAAGAACAACATCGCCGTCTTTCATTACATATTCCTTGCCTTCACTGCGGACAAGACCTTTTTCTTTTGCGGCAGCAATTGAGCCAAGCTCAATGAGGTCTTCATAAGGAATAACCTCTGCTCTGATAAAGCCTCTTTCAAAATCGCTGTGAATCTTGCCTGCTGCCTGAGGAGCTTTTGTGCCCTTGGTGATTGTCCATGCTCTTACCTCGGGCTGACCTGCGGTAAGATACGAAATAAGTCCAAGGAGCGCATAGCTCTTTTTGACAAGAAGATCAAGACCGCCCGTTTCAACGCCGAGCTCTGCAAGGAAGATTTCTTTCTCTTCCTTATCAAGAGAAGCAATTTCCGCCTCAAGCTCTGCACAGATGGGAAGAACCTCGCTGCCCTCTGCCGAAGCAATTTCGCAAACCTTTTTATAGTTTGCGTTGTTATCAAGTCCGCCGGCAAAATCGCTCTCGCTCATGTTGCAGGCATAGATAACGGGCTTTGCAGTAAGCAACGCAACCTCTGAAAGCCATGCTTTTTCGTTTTCGTCGCATTCAACGTTTCTTGCAGGCACGTTGTTTTCAAGCTCTGCAAGCAGACGCTTGAGGAATTCAAGCTCGCCTGCAAGGGATTTATCGCCCTTGAGAGCCTTTGTGACTCTGTCTATTCTGCGCTCAACCATTTCCATATCGGAGAGAATGAGCTCAAGGTTTATTGTTTCGATATCTCTTTCAGGGTCGATTGTTGCGTCAACATGAACAATATCATCATCCTCAAAGCAGCGCACTACATGGATAACGGCATCAACCTCACGGATGTGTGAGAGAAATTTGTTGCCCAGACCCTCGCCCTTTGATGCACCTCTTACAAGACCTGCGATATCAACGAATTCGATGAAAGCAGGAGTGATTTTCACGGGATTATAAAGCTCTGCAAGCTTATCAAGCCTTTCATCGGGCACGGAAACAACGCCTACATTGGGCTCGATTGTGCAAAAAGCATAGTTTGCAGACTGGGCACCTGCGTTTGTTATTGCGTTAAAAAGTGTGCTCTTACCGACATTCGGAAGACCTACTATACCAAGCTTCATACTATCAGAAATCCTTTCGGTTTATATTCAACTTGTTAATTATATATTATTAAATCAAAAATTACAATATCAATTTTAAAAATATGGTTTGCATTCACTGCATTATTGTTGTATTATAGTTTAGTGAACAGTGAATAACGAATAGTGAATAGCTAAGGACAGGCTCCGCCTGTAACCGATTTATACGAAAGGATGTGGCGGCGAATGGACAGCAACCGCTTTTCAAGGAGCGAAATGCTGCTCGGAAAGGAATCAACAAAAAAGCTCTCTGATTGCAGAGTTATCCTTTTCGGGCTCGGAGGAGTCGGCTCTTACACGGCGGAAGCGCTCGCAAGAGCAGGCATCGGTCACCTTACGGTTGTTGACAGCGACTGCGTTGCCCCCTCCAACATCAATCGCCAGCTTTGCGCTCTTATTTCAACCGTAGGCAAGCCGAAGGTTGAGGTTATCAGAGATAGAATTCTCGATATCAACCCCGATTGCAGGGTAACAATGCTTCAGAAATTCTATCTGCCCGAAAACGCCGATGAATTCGACCTCGGCAGCTATGATTACATTGCCGATGCGATTGACACCGTCAGCGCAAAAATCGACCTTGCAAAAAAATCGCAGGAGCTCGGCATACCCATTATTTCCTGCATGGGCACGGGCAACAAATTTGATCCCACACAGTTCAGAATCAGCGATATCTCCAAAACCTCGGGCTGCCCTCTTTGCAGGGTTATGCGCCGTGAACTTAAAAACAGAGGCATAAAAAAGCTGAATGTTGTATGGTCTCCCGAAGAGCCCGTAAAGCCTTCACCCTCTGAAGAAAACAGCGGAAAAAGACAAACCCCCGGCAGCCTGCCCTTTGTACCCGGCACCGCAGGGCTGATAATGGCAGGCAAAATAATCACAGATCTGGTTAACGAGGAATAACAATGAAAAAAATAATTTCTTTATTACTTATATGTGTTCTGTTGCTCTCAGCAGCCTCCTGCTCGGGTGACCCCGACGGTGAGGGCGAAACCGTTTCCGCCACGGCGGCGGCAACACAAAACGAAGGTATTCTCAACCTTGCATATTCCGAAATCGATACGCTCAACCCCTTTACCTGCACAACCTCCGCCAATCTCCAGATTCTCCGTCTGGTTTATGACGGTCTTTATAAGATTGATAAAAACTATAACCCCGTGCCGAATCTTGCCGTCAGCGGCGAGGTTGCAGATAAAAAAGTTACCGTCACTCTCGGCAACTTCAGCTTCAGCGACGGCTCGCCCGTAAGCGTTACCGATGTCAAAGCATCGTTTGAAAAGGCAAAAGAATCACCTGCATATGCGGCAAGGCTTTCTAACTTTGAATCCGCAGGCGCTTACGAGGGCAACATTGTTATTTTTGAGCTTACGCAGAATGACCCCTACGCCCTCTCTTGCCTTGATTTTCCGATAATCAAGGGCGGCGATTCGGAAACAGACCTTGCTGCAGGCTGCGGAAGATATATTCCCAGAATATCGGGCGATGAAATATATCTGACGGTCAACTCCGCAAAATCAGGCTTTGTGCCTGCAATCAAAACCGTAAAGCTTATCCCCGTAAGAGATGAAAGCTCCATCATTTCAAGCCTTGAAATCGGCAACACCTGTTTCAATTATAACGATTTAAGCAGCGGAGTCTATTCAAGAATCAATGCAAAAACCGTTGAAATGGGAATCAACAATTTCGTTTATCTTGCCTTCAACAGCTCGAGCGAAACTTTCGCTGACAAGCTTCTGCGTCAGGCGGTCAACCTTGCCGTTGACAGACAGGAGATAACCTCGACCGCTTTTCAGGGTCACGCAAGAATTGCTTACACACCCTTTAACCCCGATTGGTATCCGATAGCTTCAAAAGACCTCATTGTTTCCCAAAGCACGGAAAAAGCCGCAGAGCTTATTACACAGTCAGGCGTTGACATCTCCGAAAAAGAAATAGTTCTGCTTGTGAATTCCGAGAATCAGTTCAAGCTCGAAACGGGCGAATTCATTGAGGAATATCTCAAGGAGCTCGGTTTTAAAGTTAACCTCAAAAAGCTCAAGGCTGAAGAATTCACAGTTGCCCTCACCGAGGGAAAATATGACCTTTATATCGGCGAGGTGAAACTTACTCCGAATATGAATCTCTCTCCCCTGTTTCTTGGCGGAAGCGCTTCATTCGGAATCAGCAACATCAGCGAAACCTCTGCAAGATATGCCCAGCACCTTGCAGGCAACTGCGAAATCATGGACTTTATCAACACATTCAACGAAGATTTGCCCGTTATTCCGCTTTGCTACAGAAACGCTGCGGTATCCTATACAAACTCCATGCAAAGCAGCTTTGCCTGCTGCGACGGCGATGTTTTCTATGACATCGAAACATGGAGCTTCAAATAATATTTTAACAAGCGAATTACCGCACCGAAAATTTGCCATAATATATCCGTAATTCAAAATCAACGGTTATCATTAACCGAAAGGACGGATTGTTATGATAAACGGTACAATGCTGAAAAACGCAATTATCGGCGGCGCTCGGGAAATTGAAAAACACTATGAAAGCGTTGACGCCATCAACGTTTTCCCCGTGCCTGACGGCGATACAGGCACAAACCTAAGCCTCACTCTCGGCGGCTGTGCAAAGGCGCTGAAGGGCTTTGGCAAAACGGGTGCTGCAGAGGTAGCGGATTTTGCCGCAGGCGAGCTTCTGCGCTGCGCAAGAGGTAACTCGGGAGTTATCTTTTCGCTGATTTTCAAAGGGTTTGCGCAGAGCATTGAGGGTCTTGATACTATTGATGCAAAGGCTCTTGCCCGAGGTCTTGAAAAAGGCTGCGAGGAGGCTTATTCCTCAATCGAAAAACCAACAGAAGGCACAATGCTCACGGTCATCAGAATGGCTGCCTCAAAAGCCGTTTCCGCCGCAGAAAAAGGCGCTGACTTAAATGAAACATTTTCTGCTGCCGTATCAGGCGCAAAAGCTGCTCTCAAATCAACCCGAAACCTGTTGCCCGTACTTAAAAAGCGAGGAGTTGTTGACGCAGGCGCACAGGGGCTTGTTTACATCATGGAGGGCATGGCAGGCATCAACCGCACGGATGAAGCGGAAGAAACCGCCGTCGGTCATGCACCCGAAAGCAAGGAATTCACTTCCGATTACACCTACTGCACGGAATTTATAATATCCAACCTCAGCAACAACAGCGTTGCCGATATGCGCCGATTTCTCGGCGAAATCGGCGACTGTCCCGCTGCCGTTGAGCATTCGGGAATAATCAAGATTCATGTTCATACAAATTCGCCGCATCTCGCTCTCCAGAAAGGGCTTGAATACGGCGAGCTGAGCAAAATCAAAATCGATAATATGCGTCTGCAAACTCTTTAAACAACCAAAGGAGATAAAATGGAACTTCACGCAAGCATCAAATATCTGAAAGGTGTGGGTGAAAAAAGAGCCGCCATGCTGGCAAAGCTCGGAATTTTCACCCTTTGGGACTTGCTGACCTTTTATCCCCGTACATATGAGGACTGGAGCAAAATCACTCCGATAAAGGATGCCCCGATGAATGAAAACGTCTGCATCAGGGCAATTGTGGGCACTCCCTGCCGTGAGCACAGAATCCGCAAGGGAATGACCCTTTACAAAACAGAAGTTACCGACGGCGAAATGCTGCTTGATATAACATTTTTCAACAATCCTTATTCTGCAAAAAAGCTTGAGCAGGGCAAGGAATATCTTTTCTTCGGCAGAATTACGGGCAAGGGTTATTTCCGCTCGATGAATTCGCCCGAATTTGTTGAAACTGACGGTTCGGGAGGCATCAGACCGATTTATCCGCAAACGGCAGGAATGAATTCGAGAGCAATCGAAAAGCTTATCAGAACTGCATTCGAATATTCCGATAAGCCGAAAGACCCCATCCCCGAAGAAATCCGAAACAGCTATTGCCTTATGGGGCTTTCCGACGCTTTGCGGAATATCCATTTCCCCAAAAGCGAGGATTTGCTTTCCGAGGCACGCAGAAGGCTGATTTTTGAGGAGCTTTTCCTGCTTGAGCTCGGTCTGCTGAGAATGAAAACAAAATCAAGGCAATCCACTGCCCTTTCAATGGAAAAGGACTATACGCAGGAGTTTCAGTCGCTTCTGCCCTTTGAGCTCACGGGAGCGCAGAAAAGAGCCGTCGCCGAAGCTGCTGCGGATATGCTCCGCGGCATACCGATGAACAGGCTTGTTCAAGGCGACGTCGGCTCAGGTAAAACTGCGGTGAGCGCCGCTCTGATTTATAACTGTGCCCGAAACGGCTATCAGAGTGCACTTATGGCACCCACAGAGGTGCTTGCCATGCAGCATTATAAAACACTGGCAAAATTCTTTGAAAACACCGATATAAGCATCGCTCTGCTCACGGGCTCAACCCCTGCGGCAGAAAAGAAAAGAATTAAAGCTGCTCTCAGAAGCGGTGAAACCGACCTTGTTATCGGCACTCATGCTCTTATTCAGAAAGATGTTGAGTTTGCCGCCCTTGCGCTTGCGGTAACCGATGAACAGCACAGATTCGGCGTTAATCAGCGCAATTCCCTGCATTCAAAGGGCAAAAATCCGCATACTCTCGTTATGTCGGCAACTCCGATTCCGAGAACGCTTGCGCTTATAATTTACGGCGACCTCGACCTGAGCATTCTTGATGAGATGCCCAAGGGCAGGCAGAAAACCGAAACATATCTTGTTACGCCCGAAATAAGAGAGCGTGCCTACGGCTACATCAAAAAACACCTTTGTCAAGGCAGGCAGGGCTATATTGTCTGTTCTCTTGTTGAGGAGGGCGAAGCCTCAGAGCTGACCGCCGCAAACGAGCTTTTCAAGGAGCTTTCCGAAGGTTTTTTCAAGGGCTTTAAGCTAGGTCTGCTTCACGGTAAAATGAAATCTGCCGAAAAGAAAGCAGTTATGGATGCTTTTTCAAGCGGAGAAATTCAGCTTCTTGTTGCAACAACGGTTATCGAGGTCGGCATAGATGTGCCGAATGCCGTTATAATGGTTATTGAAAACGCAGAAAGATTCGGTCTTTCGCAGCTTCATCAGCTCAGAGGCAGAATCGGCAGAGGCAGCGAAAAATCAACCTGCATCCTGATTTCGGAGGCAGACGAAACCGAAAGGCTTCATGTTCTTGCGTCTACAACCGACGGATTTAAAATCGCTGATGAAGATTTGAAATTGCGCGGTCCCGGCGATTTCTTCGGCTCAAGGCAGCACGGTCTGCCCGAAATGAAAATCGCAAACATGATGACCGACGGCGAGGCGATCAGAGAAACCCATGCCGCAGCAGAAAATCTGCTCAAAAAAAACCCCGCCCTTGCGGGCGAGGAATATGCTTTGCTTCGCAATGCCGTTAACCGCCTTTTCTCGGGCGGCTCAATGAACTGATTGCAGGTTAAGCAGCTTAACCGCATCAAGCTCCTGCTTATCAACGGGCATTATTCTGTATTCGTTTGATTCCTTGTCAACCATGGTAATCGGCAGCTCGGGCAGAATTTCATGAATTCTGCCGATAAAACCGCTGCTACCCTCTTCGGGGAAACCCGTTACAAGGTTTACCGCTCCGAGCTTTTTTGATGCAACCGCTACAACAAGAGCAGGGCTGTTATTGAAATAAACATTCATGCGTGCATCGAATTTTCTGGCACATTCAAAAAGGTTTTCGAGCGCTCCGCCCTCGTTGGCATTAAGACCGTTGCTCTCTTTGAAAACGCTTAAAACAACAAGCGGAAGCTTTTCTTCGGCTGCAATTCTTGCGCCTGCTTCAATAAGCCTTGCGCAGGATTCCTGCGGCGTAACGCACGCAACAACGCACGGCTGTTTGTCAGTTTTACTCATCACAGTCATTCCTTTCAAAGATTTAATATGTAAATTGAGGTTATATTCTTTGTTACGGCTATATGATACCTCACGATTATTGACACCTTAAGAAAAAATAATTACCTGTTTGTAAACTCATTTTGAATTCTCATCCCAATATATAAATTTTACTCCAAATAAAATCAGGCAATGGCACAGCCCTTCCTTAACTGTTCACTTTTCACCACTCATTATTCACTAATCTATATGATGAATATAATTTGTACTATTCCGATATGAAAGATATTAAAAACCTTACCGTCAGGGCAATTCTCGCCGCTGTGCTATGCGCTTTTGCTCCCGTTGCAATTCCATCAGGCGCAGTGCCGATTACCCTTGCAACCTTTATCATTTACATAATTTCAGCCTGCACGGACATAAGTTTTTCGGTGCCTGCGGTTATACTGTATATCGCTCTGGGAGCTTGCGGAGTGCCTGTTTTTTCGGGCTTTGCAGGCGGATTCCAGATTATCTCGGGCATAACCGGCGGCTACATCATCGGCTATCTCCCCTGTGCTGCTGTCATAAGCCTGCTTTGCAGCAGATTCGGAAGCAAGAAAGCCATTTTTCCGTTATCAATGATTCTCGGTACGCTTATCTGCTACGTTGTCGGCACCGTATGGTATATCTTGCAGACAAAAAGCTCCGTTGCGGCGGCGTTATCGGTCTGCATTCTGCCGTTTCTGCTTGGCGATATAATAAAAATCGCATCCGCAGCCTGCATATCCGTTACGCTCAGATCTAAACTTGGGAAAATTCTCAAATAATAATTGAACACTACACAGAGTTGTGATAGAATAATAATATAATTAAACATAAAGAAAGGTGATAAAAATGGCAGTTCTCAGAACAGAATACAAAATTCCGTCAAAATCGGGCATTGCAGATGTTTTTGCAAGGTGCTGGGCTCCCTCCGATATTGACCCCACGGCTATTATTCAGATTGCTCACGGCATGGCTGAGCACGGCGAGCGCTACGAGGATTTTGCAGAATTCCTTTGTTCAAAAGGATTTGCCGTTATTGCGGATGACCATGTGGGTCACGGCAAATCCGTCAAAAAGGATGATGACCTCGGCTATTTCGGTGAAAGCGACGGCTGGGATGCTTTTGTTGAGGACGAAAGAGCGATAACAGAGCTCATCTCCAAGGAATATCCCGACACACCCGTTATCTTTTTCGGTCACAGCATGGGCTCTTTCATTGCCAGAGAATATCTGCGCCGCTATGGCGACGATGACAGAATAAAGGGCGGCATTATCTGCGGCACAAGCGGCAAGAATCCTGCCTCCGCAATTGCGATTCAGCTTGCAGGCGCAATCGCAAAATCAAAGGGCAGCCGCCACAGAAGCGAATTCATAAACAAAATGGCTTTCGGCGCATACAACAAAAAGTTTGAAGGCGCAACTCCATTTGACTGGCTCTCAAGCGACAAAGAGCAGGTAAAAAAATATATCGACGATGAATACTGCGGCTATCTTTTCACCGCTGCAGGCTATAAAGACCTTTTCACAATTCTCACAGTTGTTTCGGGCAAGGATTGGTTTGAGCGCATGCCCAAGGCTCTGCCGCTGCTTCTGATTTCTGGCGAGGATGACCCCGTGGGCAACTACGGCAAGGGAATCAAGCAGGTTTATAATGACCTCAAGCTTGCAAACGTAAAGGATGTCACTCTCAAGCTTTATCCCGGAATGCGCCACGAAATTCTCAACGAGCGCAAGAAAGAAAAGGTTTATGCGGATATGGCTGCATGGATACAGAGCAAAATAAAATAACATAAAACCGCAAAAGAGCCGCCCCACACGGAGCGGCTCTTTAATTTGATTTATGATTCGGAAACCTCCGATTCGTCTTCATCGTTGTTTTCTGTCGGAGTCAGCTCACTTGAGGGTTCATCGCTTGAGGGCTCTTCGCTCGAAGGCTCTTCGCTTGAGGGCTCTTCGCTCGAAGGCTCTTCGCTCGAGGGTTCCTCACTCGAAGGTTCTTCACTTGAAGGCTCTTCTGTGGGCTTCTCCGTGGCGGGAGCTTTTGTTGTTGAGGGCTTGGGCTTTCTTGTTGTTTCGTCCTCTTCCTCTTCCTCGGTGGTCGATTCGGACTCTGTGGTTTCTGTTGAAGAGGGCATGGTTATCATGGGCTCTGTGCTGAAATCGGTAACGTTTGCGCCGAAATCATAGGTTGCAACAGGCTCTGTGGTGGATGTTGTTGCATCCTCCTTCGGTTTGTTGCCCGTAAGAACGGTTTTGATGATGAACGCCGCTACAAGAAGAACAAGCAGCGAAAGAACAACAATACCTGCGATTTTAAGAATCTTCATCTTATCAACGGGCTTGATGTATGCTCTTGCATCTGCATTCGCATAGGGCGAAACCGTGTTTTCTTCATCAACAAACTGATTGCTGCCGTAGCTGTGGCGGTATTCTTCCTCATAGCTGGTATCGTTATTGCCGACCATCGCAGCTGCAATGGGAGCAAAAACTGCGGTTTCTTCAACCGAAAGGAAAGCTGCGATTGCCGTTATGTTATCCTTGCCGCCTCTTTCAAGCGCAAGGCGCACAAGCTTGCTTGCCGCCCCCTGCGAATTCTCGGCTGTTGAAAGCACCGCGGTTATCTCTTCATCGGAGAGCATATCCGTCAAACCGTCGCTGCAAAGCAGCAGGATATCGCCGTTATCAACATCATCAATCACGCTGATATTGGGCGAAAGGTTGGCTTCTTCAGGGAAAATTCCGAGATGACGGGTAAGCCTTTTGGCATCGGGAATGCTGCCGATTCTTTCCATCATCGCTTCGCCTGCATCAACAATTGTCTGGGCGTGGGTGTGGTCAAAGCTTATCTGCTCAAGGATTCCCTTTGAATAATGATAAATTCTTGTGTCGCCGATATTAACGCAATAAACCTTACCCTTAACCGCATAAACTGCAGCAAGAGTTGTTCCCATGCGCTTGCCTCTGGCTGTTATTTCGTCGCAGATACGGCTGTTTGATTCAACAAGGCTGTTGGAAATGGCAAAGCTGAAATCCTCGCCGCTTTCATAAACATTGACCGCCTGCGAAGCAATCGTTTCGGTTGCAATGCCCGAAGCAATATCGCCGTAGCTCTCGCCACCCATGCCGTCACAAACAGCAAGATGGAAGGGCTCATTCATGCTCTGAACGAATGCCGAGCCTTTTTTGAGGTCACCGGTTGAGGTGAGCCTGCCGTTGAGGCTGTAGTTGTCTTCGTTTTCTCTTCTTACTCGCCCTGCATGCGTTACTGCGCACACATTGGCTCTGATTTTTTTCATACTGTCCCCCAAATATACTCACTTATGTTATCAGAGAATGCCCTCTGCCTTTGCCCAGTCATAGAATACTTCGATTGATCTGAGTCTTGCAGGACCGAGGTTATGAGATCCTCTTGTATGCCATTCCATATCAATACCCTGAAGCTTTACAAGGTATTTTGCGCTTGCCATAAAGCCTGAATCAATGGCGTTATCAAGAAGAATGATATGCTGATGGGTTTTCTTTGCTGCTTCAAGGTCACCCTTTACAAATTCATCCCACATCTTAACAAAAAGACCTGCACCGCATGAGGTGGGAGTTGCAATAACGCCTCTTGCGCCTGCAACATAAGCATCATAAAGGAAAGGAATATTTGCCTGAAGAACGTTGGAATCACCCTGAACAGCGATTTTAGCCTTAATCTCGGGCATTTTGCAGGTTGTATCCTTGATACCCATGAACTTGCCCGTTTCAACAAGCTTGCCGTAGGTTACGGAATCCATAAGGTGGGGCTGAAGGCCGGGGAATTCATAAAGGATAATGGGCAGCTCTGTATGGGAAGCGAGGTCTGTAAGATAATCATACTGAACTGCAGGCTTATCGCACATACCCTTTGTTACGAAAACAAGACCGCTTACACCCTGCTGCTCAAGACGCTTCATTTCTTCAACCTGATCGTCAAAACCTGCCTGAAGGTTAGCTGTTGCATAAACGGGAACGCCGTTTGAATTCTTGACTGCAAGACCTGCGCATTTGATTCTTTCTTCGGGAGTGAGCTCCATCATTTCGGATGAGCCGCAAACCGCAAAAAGATGCTGGGGCTTATAGGCAGCCTGCCAAGCGACATACTCTTCGTATGCTTTATAGTCAACGCTTTTATCCCATTTGAAAGGAGTTAAAAGCAGAGAATAAACACCTGAATACTCGTTATAATTTGACATAAAAATACACCTTCCGATAATTTATTTGCATTATAAGTCATCTTGCATTATATACCTTAAAAATATAAAAATCAATAACAATATTATTAATATTAATCTAAATTTTTCTTAATTTTGTTATGAGCTTGACATTATCTCTCTTTTACAATAAAATATTGAGGTTAAATTTACTTTTCGGAGATAAAACAATGAAAGCAGCAGAAAACAAAGGCTTTTTCAAAAACATGGCAAAGCTCGCACTGCCTATTGCAATGCAGCAGCTTCTTGTTTCGTGCGCCCAGCTTGTTGACACGGCAATGGTAACAAGCCTCGGAAATGTTACTGTTTCAGCTGTCGGAGTTTCCTCAAGATGGATATTCCTGATGAATCTTTTCTATTTCGGCACATCCTCCGGCTCTGCCGCCCTGATTTCACAGTATTGGGGTGCAAAGCAAAAAAGCAACATCCGCAAAGTCTGCGGTGCGGCAATGATATTCAGCCTCGGCGTTGCTCTCATTTTCTGCTTTGCGATGGCTTGCTTCCCCGAACAGCTTATAAGAGTTTTTTCAAACGAGGAAGCCGTTATCAAAGAAGCTGCCAAGTATATGCGCATTGTTGCGTTTATGGGAATTTTCAACGCATTCAACCAAATTGCCTGCACCGTTCTGCGCGCAACGGAAAAGGTTAATCCACCCCTTTATTCTTCTATTATCGCAGTTGCCGTCAACACCTCGCTCAACTATATTCTTATTTACGGCAAGCTCGGTTTTCCGCAGCTCGGAATCCGTGGTGCTGCATTCGCTTCGCTGATTTCGGCAGCAGTTCAGGCTGTTATTCTCTTGTTTGTTATGAGAAGCTCGAAAGAAGTTTTCAGAGCCCCTCTCAAAGAATTCACGGCTCTGAGCAAGGATTTTATCAAAAAATTCTGCGCCGTATGCATGCCCGTTGTTCTTAACGAGGGAATCTGGGCAATCGGCACAAACATTTACGCCATGGTTTTTGCAAGGCAGGGCAGCGAAAACTACGCAGGCTATACGATTTTCAGCTCGGTTGAGCAGGTTGCGTTTGTTTTCTTTGTGGGCATATGCCATGCCTGCTCGATTATGACAGGCAAAACAATCGGCGAGGGTAAGGCAAAAGAAGCCTATAAGCTTGCCAGAAAATTTGTTATCATGACCCCTATTATAGGAATTATTACAGGCAGCATTCTCGCATTATTCAGAGAGCCTCTGCTCTCGCTGTTGAGCATTGAAACGCAGGGCGCATTTGACCTTGCATCAAAGCTTATTCTTATCTACTGCTTGTGGCTGCCCGTGAGAAACATTCCGTACACGCTGATAGTCGGCACATTCCGTGCAGGCGGCGACACAAAAATCGGAATTGTTTACGATACAATTTCAATGTATACCATTGCCGTACCGCTGATAATTTATCTCGGCATGTTTGCAAAGGTTGAGTTTCATTACCTGCTGATTGCAATGTATCTCGGCGAGGATTTGCTCAAAACAATTCTCAGCCTTGTGCGCTTCAAGAGCAAGAAATGGATAAGAAATCTTACTGAAAATTAAATCAAAAGAGTTTCAGGCAGGCTGTGCTTACCCGAAACTCTTTTTTGTTTTTCAGAAAATGTCGCTCTGAATATCGCTGATAAACTCAACGGATATTCTCTGCCCGTCGGTAAAAATAACGTTCTGACCGACGGCATCTATTCTTTTTACCGCGCCCGTAACGCTCAGATATTCACCGCCGTCTTTTCTCTTATCAGGCTCAAAATATGTTACGGTGATAACGGGATTCTGCCCGATGATATCCGCCAGATAACGCAGCTTTTCATTGATAACCGCCTTTTCGCTTTCGTCGGGCTCGCAAAAGGGCTGAGTCAGCCTTTCGGTTTCTTCAACCGCTGCGCCGTGACCCGTGAGCGCCGCAAAAGGGCTGAACTGCGCCGCACGGTCACGCATCGGCATTCTCGGATGCTTTGCCGAAACACGGTGCGGCAGATTGATTATATCATCATAGTTTTTCTCAGAACTCACGCCTTATGACCTCCGATTTGTCTGTTTCGGTCTCTTGCGGTTGCACCCTCTTTGAAATTCATTCCCTTGAGCACCGCGTTCTTGCCGTATTTTTTCTTTAAATCAACGAGCGTTTCCTGCATTCTGTGTTCCTTTTCGAGCGCCGCATTTTCAGCCGCACGCCTGCGTTCTTTTTCTTCGTAATCCTCAAAAAAGTTCAGCTGCTCGGGCTCGGAATCGGTTTTAACATCGCATTCACGCACAACATGATTTGCCGTTATATTTATTCTGCGAACGGTCAGATTTTTTTCAACGCACTCATCGAAAACACGCGTTACAGCTTCGGTTATAAGCTTTGCCGAAGATGTTTGTCTGCCGATATTCGCAGTTCCCCTTGCATGCTTCGGAACGGCTCTGCCGTAAAAATCGGTTTTGATTTCGCCGCCATAGGAGCTGCCGCCTTTAAGATTTTCAATATCGTAGCCGATAACAAGCACAATCTGATCCGTTACAAGTTTTTTTGCTACAAGGTCAAGCGCAAGGTTATCAGCCATTTCGCAGGCAACAAGCCTCGCTTTTTCAAACGGATACGGCTCCTGAAGCACCTGCCCCGTGCTCAGGCAGTTTGTTGAGGGTCTGTAAGCTTTTATTTCAGCTATCGTGCAGGGCTCCCAGCCCCATGCATGGTCAATCAGCAGCTCTGCGTTGATTCCGAAAAGCTTATAAAGCAAATCCTCATTCTGAATCGAGCATCTCGCAACATCGCCCATTGTAAGCATCCCGTATTGCTCCAGCTTTTGCGAGATTCCTCTGCCGACACGCCAGAAATCCGTTAGGGGGCGGTGATTCCAGAGCTTTCTGCGATAGCTCATTTCATCAAGCTCGGCGATTCGCACGCCGTCTTTATCCGCAGGAATGTGTTTTGCGGTTATATCCATTGCAATTTTGCAAAGGTAAAGATTTGTGCCGACGCCTGCCGTTGCCGTTACACCCGTTTCGGCAAGCACCTCCCTGATGAGCATTCTTGCAAATTCATGCCCCGTCATTCCGTTTGTTTTAAGATAATTTGTTGCATCGATGAAAACCTCATCAATGCTGTAAACATGGATATCCTCGGGCGCAACGTGCCTGAGATAAACCTGAAGAATTCTGCCGCTGTATTCTATATAGTATCCCATCTGCGGCGTTGCAACGATATAATCAAGCTCAAGCGACGGATTTGCCGCAAGCTCATCGGCATCAAAGGATTTACCCGTGAACTTTTTATCCGGAGCTTTCATGCGCCGCTGATTATTCACCATCTTGACCTGCTGAATAACCTCAAAAAGCCTTGCTCTGCCCGGAATACCGTAAGCCTTGAGCGAAGGCGACACGGCAAGGCAGATTGTTTTTTCGGTTCTGGAGAGGTCTGCCACAACAAGGTTTGTTTTCATCGGGTCAAGATTGCGCTCCATAGCTTCAACGCTGGCATAGAAAGATTTGAGGTCAATCGCAATATAGGTTTTGTTTCCGCTCATTTCCATGCCTCCGTCAGTAATTTTATCGGTATTATACCATACTCCGCTCAAAAAATCAACGTTTTTCCGAACATTTGTGCGAACAAAAAAATCCCCAAGCTCTGTTGAACAAGGGGATGATTTTTTATTATTACAGAGCAAGCAGCTTTCTGATTGCTTTGCCGACGCCTGCATTTTGGGCAGAATCAGTTATGTGATCAGCCATTTCAAGGATATGCGCCTGCGAATTTGCCATTGCAACGCTGATGCCTGCATATTCGAGCATGGCAAGGTCATTGCTGCTGTCGCCGATTGCGATTGTGTTTTCCCGTTTTATGCCTGCAATTTCAATTGCTTTTGCGATACCCTCCGCCTTGTTGCAGCCTTTGATAACGCAATCCGCATAGGTACGCATTTCGAAAAATGTCATTTTATCGGCAAGCATATTTTTGAATTCCTCGGGAGCACTTTCGCCAACGGCGATAACCTGAATTTCCTCATCGGGAAGAAACAGAGAGATATCGTCAGCCGTTTTAAGCTCAATCTGCCTGCCCTCCCTGACCTTATAACCTGCGTTGGCAATAATATAATTGGTTTTCAGACCTTCCAGAACACACCAGCACTCACGGTTACGGGTGAAATAATCAACGGTTTTCTTGACGGTTTCATCATCAAATTTTTTCTTATAAACCGTTTCGCCGTTCATGATTATCATTGCGCCGCTGCCTGCGATTATGCCGTCAACATCAAGCTGCTCACGCAGCTCGGCAGGGATATTTCCCCACGAGCGGCCCGTATTGATAAACACCATGTGACCCTGCGCCCTTGCATCGGCAACAGCATCAAGGTTTTCCTGAGGAATACGGAAGCTGTCCGCAATCAGAGTGCCATCAATATCAAGAAAAACCGCAAACCTGTTATCCATTATTTATGCCTCAATCTTATGGAAAATCTTCTTGCCTTTTTTAACAACGATGGGAGCCGCCTTAAGAGCATCCTTTGCAAAGCTCATTGTGAAATCCGTTACCTTTGCATCGTCAACGGAAATGCCGCCCTGCTGAACAAGTCTTCTGCCCTCGCCTCTTGACTTTGTGATTTCAGCCTTCATAAGGATATCAAGGATATCAATTGAGCCGTCTGTGAAATCATCATCGGTAAGAGTTGTTGCAGGCATATTGTCAAGGTCTGCTGCGCCGCTGAAAATAGCCTTTGCAGCTGCCTGAGCCTTTGCAGCTTCTTCTTCGCCGTGAACAAGCTTTGTGAGCTCGAAAGCAAGAATTTCTTTTGCTGTGTTGAGCTGGCTGCCTTCCCATGAATCCATTGCGTCAATCTCTTCAAGAGGAAGGAAGGTGAGCATACGGATGCACTTGAGAACATCATCATCGGCAACGTTGCGCCAATACTGATAGAACTCATAGGGAGAAGTTTTTTCGGGGTCAAGCCATACTGCGCCCGAAGCGGTTTTACCCATCTTTTTACCCTCGGAGTTGAGGAGAAGAGTAATTGTCATTGCATAAGCGTCTTTGCCGAGCTTTTTGCGGATAAGCTCTGTGCCGCCGAGCATATTTGACCACTGGTCATCGCCGCCGAACTGCATGTTGCAGCCGTACTCTTTGAAGAGATGATAGAAGTCATAGCTCTGCATAATCATATAGTTGAACTCAAGGAAGCTCAGACCCTTTTCCATTCTCTGCTTGTAACATTCTGCACGAAGCATATTGTTAACGGAGAAGCAAGCGCCAACCTCACGGAGAACATCAACATAGTTGAGGTTGAGAAGCCAATCGGCATTGTTAATCATCATTGCCTTGCCTTCGCCGAATTCGATAAAGCGGCTCATCTGCTTTTTGAAGCACTCAACGTTATGGTCGATTGTTTCTTTTGTGAGCACCTGACGAAGGTCGCTTCTGCCTGAGGGGTCGCCTATCATGCCTGTGCCGCCGCCGAGAAGACCGATGGGACGGCTGCCTGCCATCTGAAGTCTTTTCATAAGGCAGAGAGCCATGAAGTGACCTACATGAAGGCTGTCAGCAGTGGGGTCAAAGCCGATATAAAAAACTGCCTTGCCGTTGTTGATAAGGTCTCTGATTTCTTTTTCGTCTGTTACCTGCGCAATGAGTCCTCTTGCAACAAGTTCTTCATAAATCTGCATATTAAAACATCCTTTCGATATTATTTACATTATTAAACTATAAAAATATACATTATAATGTTACGGTTTGTCAAGCGAAACAGGAAATCCCCTGCCCGATTTTATAATTGCGCATTACGCATTGCGAATTGCAAATTAAAGTTTCTCAAACGCCTTCAGCCATTCCTCGGCTATAATCATATGGCCTGCAATGCTCGGATGAGTGCCGTCCCATACAAAATATTCAATCCTTGACCTTTCGGCGTTTTCCTTAATCTTATCGTAAAGCGGAACAAAAGTGCAGCCGAATTCTTCCGCAAGCTTTCTTGTTGCCGCTCTGATTCTTATGTTTGCCGCCTCACGGTATGCAACAGAATCCTCGGGGTCGTTGCTGTCGGGACGTTTGAACGGTCCTTCAACTCCGTCGGGATGAGGAGAATTTTTATAGGAATAATCCGATTTATCCAGCGGGAAATAATACGGCTCGCAAACAATGATTCTGATATCTCCGAGCTCGTTTCTTGTTTTTTTGAGAATTTCACGCAGGTTTGTTTCGTGGCGGTTTGCAGCTTCATCGGGAGTTATTTTATCAAAATATCCGTAGCCACCGTCATTGACTCCTACAAGAATGCTGAGAACTGTCGGCTTGTTATCGATAACATCTGCCTGCCATTTCTCAAGCAGACCCTCTGCATTCTCTCCCGAATATCCTTTGTTGATGAATTTAGGCATGTTTTCGGCATTATCAAGAGCAAGTCTGCCTGCAACGATATACTGATAGCCGTGACCCATTATATGGTTGCAGTCCATTGATTTGCCTCTGTTGCCGTCAGTTATTGAGTCACCCGAAAAAAGAATAACCTCATTTTTTCCAAGTTTCATATTTTATCTTAATTCCTTAAGTACATTATAAGCATTTTTTGCATCCGATTCAAAATCAATCACATCCGCCTCTATCGAGCAGGTCTGAACTCCGATTTCTTTAAGAGGCTCAAAAAAGCTTGCCTGCGAAAAAGCATCACCTGCTTTTGGATAGATTCTCTTTTTATTCAATTCGGGCGCAGGGTCGGGGTTTGAGGTGTGTGCATGAATAATCCAGCTCTTATATTTAAGAAGCTTGCTCATCTCTTCACCCTGACAATACATATGCGCAACATCCGCAAGCACTTTTATAAAAGGTGAACCTGTTTTTTCGGCAATTTCAACGCCGTCATCAACTGTGTTGATTGCGTTGCACTCCTCAGGTCTGAGCGGCTCGATTGCAACAGGCACATTATATTTTTCAGCAAGCGGTACAACAAGATTTTTAAGAAAATCAACAATCTGTGCCCTGCCCTCTTCAAGGCTCATGCCCTCGGGAATTCTTCTTGCCGCCGACGAACCGAAAACAAGATAATCAAGACCGAGTCTGCTTGCCTTTGAGAAAAGCTTTTCAAGGTATTCCTTTATTGCGGCTTCGTCTTTTTCTTCGCCTACAACACGCAGCGAAATAAAACAGTTTGCCGCAAGAATAGGCAGACCCGTTGCTTTCAGTGCTTTGATTTTTTCGTCATCCGCCCTTGCGATTTCCTGGCAATGGGATTCGGCGAAATCATAGCCGAGCGATTTTATATATCTGATTTTTTCAACATCTGTGCCGCAGCATACACCGATTTTCATATATCATTCTCCTTTGCGTTTATGAGCATTTCCTTTGCGGTTTCAAGCTGAAGAGCAGTTACGGCATCGCCCGCCGTTATCCTTGCAACTTCAGCCGCCCTCTGCTCAAAATCAAGCGGAGTTATGCTCGTATAGGTTTTGGAATCCTCAACGGATTTTGAGATTTTCATGTGTCTGTCAGCCTGCGCCGCAATTCTGGCAAGGTGGGTAACACATATGACCTGCCTGCCCTTTGAAACCTGATACAGCTTAAGCGCAATTTTCTCTGCTGCGGAGCCGCTTACGCCTGCATCGATTTCATCGAAAATGAGCGTGCCCGTTTCATCCTTATCGGAAAGCACGTTTTTGATTGCAAGCATAATTCTCGAAAGCTCACCGCCCGAAGCAATTTTAGCAATTGCTTTCGGCTCCTGACCGGGGTTTGCGCTGATGAGAAATTCAATCGCATCCGCACCCTTTGAGGTCAGAGCGGTTGCCTTACGGTCAACAACAAAAGTAACCTTGGGCATATCGAGAAATTCGAGCTCTGATTTAACCGCTTTCTCAAACACCTTTGCTGCCGTCATACGGCTTTCGGTAAGCTCTGCGGAAAGAATTTTTATTTTATCGGACAGCGCATAGAGCTTTTCCTCAAGCTCGCTAATGCGCTCATCGGAAATTTCAATTTCGGATTTTTCGGCGGTGATTTTCTCGAGATAAGCTAAAATATCGCTCTCCTCTGCGCCGTATTTCATCGAAAGGCGGTAAAGGAAATCAAGCCTTTCATCAATTTCGGAAAGCCTTGCGGGGTTGAAATCAAAGCTTTCCTTAAGTCTGCCGAGCTCTGCGGTAAAATCGGAAAGCTCATAAGTTGTTCCTCTTATTCCGAGGGCTGCTTTTTCGGCTTCGGAATAGTATTTCGCTGCCGTTTCAACATCCTGCGCACAATCCTCAAGACCTGCAAGAATGCCGTTATCGCCCGAAAGAGCGGCATAAGCCCTCTGCAAAGCCTTGACAACCTTGCCGCTGTTAGCAAGCAGGGTTTTCTCTTTTGAGAGCTCGTCCCTTTCGCCGATTTTAACATCAGCCTGCGTTATTTCATCAATCTGGAAATTAAGATAATCAAGCCTTGCTGCCTTTTCGTCACGGGTATCGTAGAGCGAATCAAGCTCTTTTTTTACGGCAACAAGCTCGGAGAAAACCTTTTTGTAATCCGCACGCAGGCCCTCGTTTTCCGCAAGCTTATCAATAAATCCACAATGCTTTTCGGGAGCAAGCAACGACTGATTATCATGCTGACCGTGAATATTGATAAGCTGCGAGCCGATTTCCTTAAGCACGGAAACCGTTACCGCACAGCCGTTAACTCTGCATGAGTTTTTACCCGAGGCGCTCAGACGGCGGCTCAGGGTCAGCGAATTATCGGGCATTTTTTCAATGCCTGCATCATCGAGAATATCCCCGATTGCAGACGGAACACCGCTGAATTCGGCATAAACGGATGCGTTTTCGGCACCCGTTCTGATAAGCTCCCTCGAGGTGCGCTCACCGAGAACGGCATTGATTGAATCAATGATAATCGATTTACCTGCGCCCGTTTCGCCCGTCAGAACATTAAGACCCTTATCGAAAGCAATCTGCGCACTTTCAATAACGGCAATGTTCTCAATTTTTAAGCCAACTAACATAAAGTTACTTCCTTCGGTTCAGACTCAGCCTATAATATCGGCAATGGCTTCCTGCATTTTTGCGGCATGCTCGGGAGTTCTGCAAAGGGCAAAGATTGTGTCATCGCCTGCAAGAGTGCCTACAAGACCCTCCCAATGCATGGAATCAAGGGCGGCGCAGGCAGCCTGAGCCATACCTGTATAGCATTTTACAACAAGGGTGTTGCCTGCATAATCAGCTTCAATAACCGAGTGGCTGAAAATGCTTTTGTATTTTCCGAGAAGCTCGCCCGAATCTCCGCTGTCAACGGCATATCGGCTTCTGCCCATTTCGTCAACCTTTTTGATAAGGCGCAAATCCTTGATATCTCTTGAAATTGTTGCCTGAGTTGTGTCAAAGCCTTCTTCTCTGAGCTTTTCGAGAAGGTCTGTCTGGGTAGAAAGACAATTCTGCTCAATGAGCCTGATTATTGTTTCATGTCTTCTTTTTTTCACGTTTTTCATCCTTTCGGAAAACATCAGCGGCGCTGCGCCAGTTTTCTGTATAATATATCAATAAAGTTTTCGGATTTTATTCTTATAAAGTTTGCCGTGAATTCTGCTCTTGAGATTTCCGCTCTGCAGCCTGCCTCGATTATCTGCGGCTGTGCTCCGTCAGCAGAAAGGCAGAGCGAAACATCCTCTGCCGAGGAAACTCCGATAACCGCATCGGGTCTGAAAGCAAGCGACCTGCCAACAAGAGAATGGGGGCAGATGGGCGTCATGAGTATGCTTTCAAGCTCGGGGTCAACTATCGGACCGCCTGCGGAAAGCGAATATGCCGTTGAACCCGTTGGAGTTGCAACAAGAACGCCGTCACAAAGATAGCTGTTGAAACAGCTGCCTCCGAGAGAAACATCAATTTCACTCATGCGCTGCTTCTCTTCATTCGTGATAAGACAATCGTTAACGCAGTAATCAGTGCTGATAATCTCATCGTCTCTCATAATGTTTGCCTTTAGCATAAGTCGCTTATCAAGCGTATAATCGCCCTCTATCAGCCTTGAGAGCAGATGAAGCTCGTTATCCTCAAGACCTGCCATAAAAGCAAGCCTGCCTGCGTTGACTCCGAGAACGGGTTTCTGATATCTGACTGCGGATTTCGCCGCATGAATAATCGAGCCGTCGCCGCCGATGGCAATAACCGCATCGCAGCCGCCGATGGCTTCATCCTCGGGCAGGAAAGATGCCTTTGTCGAATAAAAATCGGATTTATATTCGGGCAGGAAACAGTAGCTTGCGCCAAGCTTATTGAGAGCCTCACAGATGCCCGAGGTTACTCCGAAAGCCTCTTTCCTTGTAAGATTGGGCATAAGCGCTATTTTCATTCCGCCGCCTCCCCTGCAGGTTTATCAAGGCTTTCGTGGGATTTATCGGCAAGCTCGGCTGCACTGCCGCTCCACAGCATTTCGCCTTTTTCTCTTTTTTCAATGAACATCAGATATTCTATGTTACCCTCAGGACCCTTGATGGGAGAAAAATCAACATCAAGCACGGCAAAACCGTTTTCCGCCGCAAACTCCGTTATTTTCGCAATAACATCTGCGTGCACGGATTTATCCCTCACAACTCCCTTTTTGCCGATATTCTCCTTGCCTGCCTCAAACTGCGGTTTGATAAGGCAAACGGATTTTCCGCCGTTTTTCAGCAGAGTATGCATCACGGGGAGAATAAGCTTCAACGAGATAAACGATACGTCGACCGAAGCAAAATCGATTTCTTCGGGAATCTGTTCTCTTGTCACATATCTGAAATTTGTTCTTTCAAGGTTTACAACTCTCTCATCGCAGCGCAGCTTCCACGCAAGCTGACCGTAACCGACATCAATGGAATAAACCTTTGCCGCTGAATTCTGCAGCATGCAGTCGGTAAAGCCGCCCGTTGAAGCACCGATATCCATGCAGACGCAGCCCTTCAGATCAAGACCGAAGCTTGCAACAGCCTTATGGAGCTTGAGTCCGCCTCTGCTGACATAAGGGTTAACCGCTCCTCTGACTTCAATAACATCGGTTTCCTTAACGGTTGCGCCGCCCTTGAGAGCCTTCTGACCGTTAAGATAAACGCTGCCTGCCATTATAAGAGCCTTCGCTTTTTCTCGGGTTTCGGCAAAGCCTCTTTCAAAAACGGCAACATCAAGCCGCATTTTCTCGCTCATATCGCCGCCTCCTCATTAATAATTTCAGCCATTTTTTCGGGGCTCATTGAATACTTATTCATCAGGCTTTCAACGGATGCATGAGGCACAAATTCATCCTCAACCGCCGTGAGCTTATATTCCGCTCCGAAGCCTTTCAGAAGAAGCTCGCAGCCGAATTTTTCGCCGACTCCGCCGCCTTTCATGCCCTCTTCAAAAAAGAGGACTCTGCGGCAATTCAACGCAGCCTCAACCGCTTTTTTGGGAATGGGTTTAATTCTGTTAAGCTTTATGATTTTAACATTTTCGCTTGTTTTTCCCGAAAGCTTTAACGCTTTGACGGCATTGAAAAACAGCCTGCCGTAGGTTACAAGCGCAGTTTCCGCATTCTCATTGCCGATTATTTCAAAATCGCCAGAGCAAAGCTCCGCATACTCCGTATCCGCAGGCATTCTGCCTCTGGGATAACGGATAACAACAAGGTTTTTATCTTTATAAAAAGCATTATAGAATGCCTTGCTCATTTCGCAATAGGTTGCAGGCGAATAGACCGTTGTGTTGGGAAGGCTCTGCAAAAGAGAAACATCAAAAAGTCCCTGATGCGTTTCGCCGTCCTCACCGACAAAGCCTGCTCTGTCAACAGCAACAACAAGCTTTCTGCGCTGGAGAGCACCGTCGTGGATAAGCTGGTCGGCACAGCGCTGAAGGAAGGTTGAGTAAACCGCAAAAACAGGCAGCATACCTCCTGCCGAAAGACCCGAGCCAAAGGTTACCGCATGCTCCTCGGCAATGCCCACATCGTAAAACCGTTCGGGATATTGCTTAGAAAAGCCGTCAAGACCCGTACCGAGAGCCATTGCGGCGGTTATTCCGCAGATGCGCTTATCCTTTGATGCGAAATCGCAGAGGATTTTTCCGAATTCGGCTGAATAGCTGCCCGAGGACTGCACGGGCTCACCCGTATCGATATCAAACCTTGAAATTCCGTGGAATTTTTCGGGCGAATTTTCGGCATGGTCATAGCCTCTGCCCTTCATGGTGTTGATATGAATGACAACGGGACCTTCAACCATCTTTGCACTGTCCATTGCATCGCACAAACGGTTGATATCGTGGCCGTCAACGGGGCCGATATATCTGAATCCCAGATCTTCAAAAAATGAGCTGGAATAGATGATATTTTTAAGAGTATTTTTCAGCTTAAAAATATGGTTGGATAGTGATTTGCCCACTATCGGAATTTTGTTGAGCGCTCTTTCCGTGCCTGCCTTGAAGCGGTAGTATTCAGGCTTGGCTCTGACAACGGCAAGATATCTCGCCATTGCACCGACGTTTTCGGAAATCGACATTTCGTTATCGTTGAGAATAACGATGAGCCTTGTTTTTGTTGAGCCTGCATGGTCAAGCGCCTCATAAACCATACCGTTACCGAATGAGCCGTCGCCGATAACCGCAACGGCAAAATTCTTTGAGCCCTTTGCCGCATTAGCGGCTGCAACACCTGCCGCCTGCGAAACGGATGTGCCTGCGTGACCCTCATAAAAGCTGTCATGCTCACTTTCATCGGGTCTGACAAATCCCGAAATTCCGCCTTCGGTGCGCAGGGTTGAAAAAACATCTCTTCTGCCCGTAAGCAGCTTATGGGCGTAAGCCTGATGACCGACATCCCAGACAATTTTATCATCGGGCGAATTGAACATCTTATGAAGGGCAACGGTAAGCTCAACCGTGCCGAGATTTGAGGCAAGGTGACCGCCCGTTGACGCAACCGTATCAACGAGAGTCTGCCTGATCTCCGTGCACAGCAATTCAAGCTCTGCCTCGGAAAGCTTCTTTAAATCCGAGGGCTTGTTTATATTTTTAAGAACCAATGCTTCGATTGAATTATTATCCATATCTTAATTATTCCTGTCCGCAAGCTTATCAGCAAGCATTAAAAGAAATTCTTTTTCATCACCGAAAACTGAAAGAGCAGTCTTTGCTTTTTCGGTCAGTTCATCCGCAAGCTCCCTGGATTTTTCAAGACCGAGGAGCGAAACATAGGTTGATTTTTCATTCTCGCCGTCACTGCCAACGGGCTTGCCGAGCACCTCATTGCTGCTCGTAACATCGAGAATATCGTCAACAATCTGGAAAGCAAGACCGATATCCGCACAGTATTCACGGGCGGCTCTGAGCTTTTCCTCATCTGCATTTGCGGCTATGCATCCCATTGAAGCTGCAGCCATAATCAGCTCGCCCGTTTTAAGCCTGTCCGTTTTCGCAACATCCTCAAGCGGAGCCCTTCTGCCTTCGTTTGCAAGATCCATAACCTGACCTGCAATCATACCCGAGCAGCCTGCCGCTTTCGCAAGCGCAAGACCTGCCGCCGCTTTCTGCTCACCGCTCATGTCGGGAGCGGAAAGAACGGTTTCAAATGCAAGGGTGAGCAGACCGTCACCTGCAAGAAGAGCGTTCGCCTCACCGAAAACCTTATGGCTTGAGGGCTTGCCTCTTCGCATATCGTCATCATCCATGCAAGGCAAATCGTCATGGATAAGCGAATAGGTGTGTATCATTTCAAGCGCAAGAGCAAACGGAATTGCTTTTTCGGGCTCGCAGCCGCAAACACGGCAGAATTCGAGAGCAAGCATGGGTCTGATGCGCTTGCCGCCGTTTTCGAGAGAATAAGACATCGCTTCAAGCATTTTATCAAGACCTGAGGATTCCCTGCCTGCAAAAGCTTCTGCGTTAACATATTTTGCCGCAGCGCCGTTAATCATCGCCGCATATTCACGGCATTTTTCGTCAAACGGTTTCATTATTCAGCACCCTTTCCCGATGAAAGCTCGCTGATTTTAAGCTGAGCGGCATCAAGGCTTTTTGCGCATTTTGCGGCAAGAGCCGTACCCTCTTCGTAAAGCTTCATCATTTCTTCAAGAGAAAGGTTGCCGTTTTCAAGCTTATCAACAATTTCTTCAAGCCTTGCAACAGATTTTTCGTAATTTATCTTTTCCATTTCATCTTTCCTTCTGAACGGCAACAACCTCGCAATCAAGGCTGCCGCTGCTGAGTTTAACTTTTATTTTATCGCCTGCATCAACCGATGCGCTGTCCGTAAGAATGCCGCCGTTTTTGGTGGCAACGCTGTATCCCCTTGCAAGAATTTTGAGGGGGCTCATGGCATCAAGCTTTGCGCACAGAGCCGCAAGCTCGCCCGATTTTTCGGCAAAACAATGCTTTGCCGCCGAATCCATTGCCATCGAGGCTTTATCGCATCTGACACGCAGGGAATCTATATAGTTTTGGGGGTTAAGACGCTTGAGTGCGGATTTACGGAGCTCGAGCCTTGCATATTCGGCGCCGAATCTGTCATCAAGCGATGAACGCATTCTGTAAACCGCCGAAGCAAGCATGTCCTTTTGCTGAGCGGCATCAGGCACGGCAAGCTCCGCAGCCGCCGAGGGAGTCGGCGCACGCAAATCTGCGGCGAAATCACAGATTGTAAAATCCGTTTCATGTCCGACCGCCGAAATAACGGGAATCCCGCTTGCCGCAACGGCTCTCGCAACAATTTCTTCGTTGAATGCCCACAGCTCTTCAACCGAGCCGCCGCCTCTGCCGACTATCAGCACATCCGCCGCTTTTTCTCTGTTGAAAAGCTCGATTGCCTGCGCAATCTGCGGCGCCGCATAATCGCCCTGCACCGCAACGGGGCAGAGAATCAGCTCCGTAAGCGGAAAACGTCTTGAAATAACATTGATTATATCCCGAATCGCCGCACCCGTGGGAGAGGTTACAACGCCAACCCTCTGCGGATATGCGGGAATCGGCTTTTTCTTTTCTGAATCAAACAGACCTTCGGCGGCAAGCTTCTTTTTGAGCTGCTCAAAAGCCAGGCTCAACGCTCCCGTGCCGTCAGGCTGCATATCGTCAATATAGAGCTGATACTGACCGTCACGCTCAAAAACCGACACCCTGCCTCTTATAATAACATTCATTGAGTTTTCGGGCATGAATTTCAGGCGCATGTTTGCGGTTTTGAACATAACCGCCTTTACCGACGAAAATTCGTCTTTTATCGTCATGTAAAAATGACCCGTTTTATAGTGATTGGTGAAATTAGAAATCTCACCCTGAACAAACACCGTCTGCAGATTATAATCCTGCTCAATTATCGATTTGACATATCTGTTGAGCTGGCTGACGGTGAGCACAACTCCGTTACCCATCAGCCTCTCCTTTCATCGCCGCAAGCACAGCCGTGCCTGCCGCATTGTCGCAGGAAAAATCGGGCTTTGCGAAAACGGCATTGAATTTGCTTTCGATTCTGTTGCGGATAATTGAATTTGACATAACTCCGCCTGCATAAACAAGCGGAAGATTGCCGTATTCACTAACGGCATACTCCGTCATTTTTTCAATTGTCTTGCCGATAAAATCAAGGCAGAATCGGGCAATGTCTTCAGCGCTTTCACCTTTTTTATGCATTGCGGCACACTGGTTTTCAAGCCCCGAAAGACTGCAGCTGCCGTCTTTGACGCAGACCTTGGGATTGAACGTTTTTTCGCTTTTCAGCGCAAGCTTTTCAAGCTCTTTTCCGCACGGAAATTTAAGCCCGAGCATAACACCTGCCCTGTCAACAGCCTGTCCGCCGTTGAGGTCAAGAGTTTCGCCGATAATCTCAATTTCAAAAGCCCTCTCTGCACTCGGTGAAACAAGCAGCATCTCCGTTGTTCCGCCCGAAACATGGAAGGCAATGAATTGTTTATCGGCAAGCTCTGTTTTGTTTGCAGAATAAAGAGCAGCCATAATGTGCCCTGCCTGATGCGAAAAGCCGTAAAGCGGCTTGTTCATCGCAGCGGCAATGCATCTTGCGGCATTGACTCCGACAAGAAAACAAGGCATATAAGAGCCCTCGGCATCCCTCGGTTTTTCGGAAACGCCGATGGCATCAATCTCTGTTTTCACTCCGCCGAAAAGCTCTTCAACAAGGGGATAAAGCCTTGCCGTATGATGAAAAACGGCGTCACTCTGGCGGAGCCCCTTTTCGCCCTCTTTGACGGGCAGAAGAAGCTTTTGCTGAATAACCTCACCGCTTTCGCTGTCATAGAGAGCGCACGAGGTTGTGTAATTACTTGTATCTATTCCGAGAGTGAGCATTATTTCTCTTCCTTTGAAACGGAGCTCAGGATTCCGTTGACAAATGATTTATCATCACCCGAAGCATATTTCTTGCAAAGTTCAACCGCTTCGTTTATTGAAACGCCGACGGGGATATCGTCAAAATAAAGCATTTCGCAAACCGCAAGGCGAAGCACTGCAAGCGCAACCTTTGAAATGCGGCTCATTTTCCAGCCTACGCAGTATTTTTCAATCACGGGGTCAATATCCGCAATATTTTCCCACACCTTGAATGAAAGCTCTCTGACAAACTTACTGTCGCTTATGATTTCGGTTTCAAGCGCAAGGTCATAGAGCTCCTGAAGCTCTGTTTCCGCATTGAACTCTTTTTCAAAAATCAGGAAAAATGCCTGTTCTCTCTCTTCACGTCTTGTAAGCATTATAATTATCCCTCCGGGAATTTAGTTTACTAATTATAACACTATATTTTAAAATATACAAGAATAATTTATGAATATATACAGAAAAAATGTATATTTTTAATATTCCATTTCTATCAGCGTGATTTTATCGGTGGAAAGACCCGTCTGATTAACGATTATTTCCTTAATCTGAACAACCGAGGTGTCATCAAGCGAACCGTTTTCAACTATAACCTCTGCCGTGCCACCGTTGAGAATAACAAGATTTTCGCAGCCGACCTTGGCGGTTATAAGATTTTCAACATCGCATTCAAGCGTTACGGAATTTGCAATATCCGTGAGTGCAGCTGTAGCTTTCGAAACAGCTTCGGGAGCCGAATCGCTGTCTTTGATAATATCGTTCAGAGCCTCTGCAGCCTCATCCCTTGCCGTCTGACGGCGAAGCTTTGCACTTGAAAAATATTCGCTTGCAACCGCCTGCGCCGCAGCATCCTCAAGAGTTACATCGGTTGAAATTACATAGCGTGCATCGCCGAGATTTGAGCCCTTATCAGCCGCCTGCTGAGTAACATTCTGCACAGGGTCTGCCGCTGCAGAATCAACCTCAGGCGAAGTGTAATAGCGATTGATAAACACCGCCGCTCCGAGAGCGATAACAAGAGTTGCAAGCAAAAGCTGTCTTTTTTTCAGAATCATGATTTACCTCCGATTGTATAATTATTCTATGTTTACTGAATATATTCAGTTCATCTTTGAAACACTGACCCTTGCGGAGCTGATATCGAGAAGCGCTGTTATCGCCGCAATTATATCTGCTCTGACAACATCGTTGCCGCCACCCTCGCAAACCACGGCAACACCCCTTATTCTCGGCTCCTCAACCCTGATAATTATCCCTTTTTCACCGTTGCCGCTGTCAACAATAACATATTCATCCTGAACCTCACGGTTGCCTGCGCCGACCTCATCCACATCCTCGCCGTAATTATAATTATGCAGATATACCTCTTCGCTGCCGCTCTCAAGAGTTATCATAACCTGCGTTGCACCTGCGCCGTCGATGCTTGATATTATTGAGGTTATGCGTTCCTCAAGCTTTGCAATATAGTCATCCGTGCCGATTGCCGCTGCGGTTTCGGAAGGCTCATTATCGCCTGCGCCCGAATGAGCACCAAGCTCGCTCATAAGCAGAGCTGCAATGCCCAAAGCAAAAAGAAGAATGATAAGAATCAGCTTTTTGCCAAGCCCCGTTTTTTCGCTTATTTTGTTGACGGTTTCTTTGAGTTTTTCTGATAATTTCAAACCACAATCCTACCTCTTAACTGCATTCAACTGTTACGGGAACACCGAGCCGTTCCTGCAAAGCTGCAGAAAAGCCGTTCTGCAGGTCTGCGTTTTCAGGCGGTATAACAACCCGTATTTCTTGTATAATTATACAACAGTTCTCATCAATATAAGCATCGGTTTCAACCGTGTAATCCCCTATTCCCGTTTCTGCCGCCGCAGCCCTGACCGTTTCTCCGACCGTATTTCTGCACGCCTCAAGCATCTGCTCTCCGAGTTCGCCTGCATCAGCATAATCCGTTTCCCCGAACGCAAATGCAGGCAGAATATCATCCGAATTTTTAAGCTGTGAAAGAGGACTGCATACTGCAGCAACGATAAAAACTCCGATAACCGCACGAAGGGTTTTCTCCATTGTTCCCCTCGGAGAAAGCAGGCTGATAAGCGTGCCTGCCATTCCGCTGATAATCAGACAGATTGCCCATTGCCTCAGAGCTTCCATTTATCCACCTGCCTTCATCGCCGCAACAATACCCGAAGATATAACAAGCACCGCTGCAGAAAAAATCAGCATCGAATTCAGCATCGAAAACATATAAGAAATGTTTTTCATAATTTCCGAGCATTGGGAGTTACCGAGCAAATCGCTTATCATGCACGCCGCTCTCATGGCAAGCGCCCACAGCGCAAGGCTGATTACTGAAGGCAGGCAGAGCGCAAGAATTGCAAGAATTCCGAATATTCCGACTGCGCTTTTAAGCAGCGCAAGGCTGCCCGAAAGAGCTGAATAAGCTTCGCTGAGCGCACCGCCAACAACGGGAACAAAGGTGCTTGCGGCAAGCTTGACTCCTTTTGCGGCAAGGGTATCCGCCGAGCCTGCAACAACATTTTTTATCGCAATGAAACCTGTAAAAAGGGTAGCTGCCGAGCCGATAACGGTTGACGAGGTTTTTCTGATAAGCTCGCTCACAGCGGAAAGCTTCAGCGTTGGCAGAATTGCTCCGACGGCTCCGAGAACGCCCGAAACCATAACAAGAGGCACGGCAAAATTCTCTGCAAGCGCCTCTGTTGCCTGAGCCGCCGCAAAAGCCGCTCCCTGATATGAAAAGGCGGCAGTCGGGCTTCCCGAGGCGGTCATGACTGCCGCAAGAACGGGAATGAGCGCCTTTTCGAAAACCGCACACAGCCTCATCGCCGATGCTCCTGCACGCACGGTTTGAGCCGCGGGAACAAGAACGCTGATTATAACGAAGCTGCCGCAGACAAGATTAAGAACTCCCTTTGTTTTTTCGTCATCAGGAAAAAATCCGCTGCAGATGCCCACAAGCATAACGGCTCCGCAGGCGGTAAAGCATCCTTTGAGCGGAGCAGAAATATTTGCACGGAGCATCTTAAGCAGAGCTTCGGCAACAGAACCGACAGAGAGAGATAAAATTCCGTCAAGCTCTGCGCTTTCGCATCCGATTGCTTCAAGATATTCCTTTGAATTTTCGTCAAGATATTTCTGCAAATCCGATGCGCCCGAAGCCTCGTACTGTTGTTTATAGTATTCTTCCGCACTCACATTATTTCCGGCTTCCTGCGCATAAGCATCCGTCTGAAAAACAAATACCAGCAGCAAAACAAAAATTATTTTCAGTGTCCGTTTAATCATTCCATCAATCCCAAAGCTGTTTTCGCAACTGCCTGAAGCATGGGCAGGGCAAGCGTTATAGCCCCTACCCTGCCTGCCAGCTCAACCGCAGCCGCAACCGACGAGCTTGAATTATCGTAACAGATATCAGCCGCAAACTGCGTAACAACGCAGATTCCGAGAGACCTCATAAGAATTGAAACATTCTCTTTTTCAAGCCCTGCAAGCTCCATCATCTCATTGACTGTCTGCGATGCACCGATGAATTTTTCTGCAACTGCAACAAGAATAACGGCACAGCCGCCAAGCGCAACAAGCGGAGCCGTTTCGGGTTTTATCTGGCGCACAAGCGCATAAAGAAGGGCAGTTATAATTCCTGCCGCCGCTATTTTTGCAACATCCATATCAGAAATCCATTATGTTTTTAACAGTAGTCAGCAAATCCGCAAACTGCGGAAGCAGCATCATCAGCACCGCAACGATACCTGCAAGAATCGTTATCAGCGCATAATCATCCCTGCCCGAACGAACGAGAATTGCATTGAGCACCGCCACGACTATGCCGACTGCCGCTATTTTGATTACAACCGAAAGATCCATATTTCACCTCATCAGACAAGAAAAAGCGCCGCCGAAGCTCCGAGAAGCATTCCCAGCGGAGGAAAAAGCTTTGCGCTTCGCCTGCTTTTTTCTTCTCTTTCCGAAAGATATGCAGAGAAAATTTCCCTATAGTATCCGCAGCAGGAAAGCTGACCCTCGATATCCGTAACTCCGATATCCGAACCCATTGCGGCAAGCTTAACCGCTTCATCGGGAATAAGCCTGCAAAATGAGCGGCACTCCGAAATGCTGTTTTTCCATGCCGTGCCGAAGGGCTCTCCGCTTTCAACCGCAAGCCTGCATTCCGTTATAAACGGCAAGCAGCACTCGCTTTCTTCAATCAGCCTCAGAAGCTCCGTTACGGGCACAGCGCAAAAGCGCAGCCTTGTTTCAATTATGTTAATCATAAGCAGAATACTTCTTATAAGCTCCGCCCGCCTTGAATCAACCGAAGCTGCAAACCTGCCGCCCAGAGCAAACGAGCATGCTATAAAAACCGCCGCCAGAGCTTTAACCAAGCAAATCACCTGCCTTGAAAAACCGCACCGCCTTTCCGACTTTCTTACCCGAAAGAAGAACAACATTCTGAAAACCGCCGCTTTTCAGAAGCCTCTGAAAAACAGGCTTTGAACGCAAATCGTTTTCATTTTCCGCATGAATGCTCAGCGCAAAACGCACTCCGCTGCCAAGCCCCGATTCAACGGCGGCTGCCTCCTCTTCTGTTGCGATTTCATCGCAGATGATGATATCGGGCGAAAAAGAACGCAGACCGATAAGTATCCCCTCGCTTTTTGGATATGAGGTCAGCAAATCGCAGTTTATGCCGAGGTCATTCTGCGCTTTTCCGCAATAAGCCGCGCCGAGTTCTCCTCTTTCATCGCAGACAAACACCTTTGCAAAAACCCCCTTTTCCGTTCCCGAAAGCTGCCTTGCAAGGTCACGCAGAACGGTTGTTTTTCCGCTTGACGGCGGACCTGCAACAACAACTCCCGAAAGACCCTGCACAAAGCAATGAGAATAAACCTCGTCTGCCGCACCTTTGATTTCACGGGCTATGCGCAGATTGATGCAGCTTATATCCCTGACGGAAACCACCCTGCCGTTTTCGGTCTGAGCCGTCCCTGCAACACCCGCCCTGTGGCCGCCGCAGACGGTTATATATCCTCTGTTAATCGCATCTTTGAAGCTGTAAACCGAGTATCCGCAAAGCCTATGAAAAATTTCTTCCATTTCCTTTGCATCGGTTTTCACGGATAGTCCCGAATAAATCGGCGTTAATCTTCCCGACCCGAGAACAAAACAAATCCCCTGCGAGGTTACGGCAATAACAGGTTTGCCCGTCCTGAGCCGTATTTCCCTCACCGAGTTCTTTTCGTCATCCGTAAGCTTCATCAGAATATCTGCCATGCGAGGCGTTAAAACCGAAACCGCCTGAGCAAATCTTTTCAGGTTATCCATGCGTTTTTCCTTCCGCAGTTTTTCATTTGCTAAAATATATGGCTTCTTGTCCGTAAATAGAACAGATAAAGCAATTTTTTTGCTTTGCAGGCTGGTATTAACAGAATGTTCACTTGCAATAAAAGGAATAATATGATATATTGTTTTTAATTATGAGTTTGTTTATAAATACGGAGGAAAAACAAATGTTGAATAAAGAACCTTCCACTTTAAGGAAGAAATCCTTATTGAGCAGATTTTTTGTTGACAATGCTTATTGCTGGCTTTCGCTGGCTTGCACGATAGGCATTATGATGCTTGTTTATTATTGCTATGACCTTTTCCCTTTCGGTGATAAAACCATTCTCCGAATGGACCTTTATCATCAGTACGGTCCGCTTTTTGCAGAGCTTTATGACAGGGTAACAAACCTTGAAAGCTTCTTCTATTCGTGGCGCACAGGTCTCGGCTCACCGTTCCTCGGCAACTTCTTCAACTATCTTTCAAGCCCAAGCATGATTTTTATGCTGCTTTTCGGCCATGAAAATATGCCCGAAGCGATTGCGAGCATGATTGTTGCCAAAGCTGCTCTTGCCGCCGCATCATTTACCTATTACCTCAAAAAATCACAGGGCCGACACGATTTCAGCTCTGCGGCATTCGGCATTCTCTATGCAATGTGCGGCTATTTTGTTGCATATTACTGGAATGTTATGTGGATTGACACGATGGCGTATTTTCCGCTCGTCATCCTCGGCATCGAAAATATAATCAACAAACGCAGTCCCAAGCTTTATATTCCCATGCTTGCGCTGACCCTTTTAACCAGCTACTACATGGGCTATATGACCTGCATTTTCTCGGTTATTTATTTCCTTGTTTATTATTTCTCCAAATATGATTTCACATCGGTTACCGAATCCACAACCGTTACGGTAAACGAAAACGGCAAAAAGATTATCAAGCTCAAAGACCGCATCTGCGGCAGCGTTCTTCTTCAGAGCGGCTTCACCTTTGCGTTTTCAAGCATAGGCGCTGCCTGCCTTGTTGCTTTTTCTCTTATCCCCGTTTATTTCATTCTCAAGAGCTGCTCGGCAACATCAGGCACCTTCCCTGAAGAATATAAATCCTATTACACTATTTTCGATTTCCTTGCAAATCATCTTGCAAGCGTTGACCCGACAATCAGAAGCAGCGGCGAGGACGTTCTGCCCAATGTTTATTGCGGCATTGCAACGCTGATTCTTGTACCTCTTTACCTTTTCACAAAATCAATTTCAATAAAAGAAAAGGCAGCAAACGTTGCGCTTCTCGGCGTGCTTTATTTCAGCTTCAACATCAACGTGCTCAACTATATCTGGCACGGCTTCCATTATCCCAACGACCTGCCCTACCGTTTCTCGTTCATGTATTGCTTCGTGCTGCTTGTTATGGCATTCAAGGCTTTCTCAAGGCTCAACGAATTCAGCGGCAGAGGAATCCTCGGCGCAGGCATGGGCGTTCTGATTGCGATTATTCTCATTCAGGAGCACGGCTCAAAGAATGTTGAGGATGTAACAATCCTTATCAGCCTTATTTTCGTTGTAACCTACTGCCTTGTTTTTGCGCTCATGAAGGATGCAAAATACCAGAAATCCGCCGTTTCGGTGCTTCTTCTTTGCTGCATCATAGGCGAAATCGCCTGTGCAAACACAGACCGCTACAGCATGAATCAGCCCAAAGCGGCTTTTGCAGGCGACTATCAGGATTTTGTTTCGCTCAAGGCTGAGCTTGATGAGCATGACGGCAGCGATGATTACCGCATGGAGCTGCTTGACAGCAGAGCAAGAATGGACCCTGCGTGGTACGGCTTCAACGGCGTTTCCACATTCTCTTCGATGGCTTACGAAAAGCTTTCCAACGTGCAGAGCAACCTCGGCATGTTCGGCAACTATATCAACAGCTACACCTATAATCTCCAGACTCCCGTTTACAATATGATGCATTCGCTGAAATACATCGTTGATAACACAACCGACGTTGATGTTGCCAATGATTATTACAAGCAACTCATGACCTCGGGCAAATTCACCGCATATGAAAACAATTATTATCTGCCCATCGGATTTGCCGCCGAAGATTCGCTCAAGCTCTGGTATTCGGGTGCAACAAATCCGTTCTCCGTTCAGAACGATTGGTTTGAATATGCAACGGGAGTTTCGGATGTTTTCAAGATGATGACAATCGACGAGGTGCGTTATTTCAACTTTGACGAAATCACCTCAGGTCTTGAAACGGGCGATATCTATTTCACAAAGCCCGATACAAGCGAGGGCGATGCAACATTCTTCCTCACCGTTCCCGAAGCACGCCATTGTTATCTTTTCGTTGACTCAAGCACATTCGAACAGATAACAATCAACAAGGGCGATAAATCCTATATTCAGAACACCGACGAGCCTTATATTTATGACCTCGGAATCGTTACTCCCGACGAGCTTGTTACGGTTCTTATCACCGTATCCGATAAGGATTACGGCTATATCGATTTCTATCCGTATTACGTTGATGACGAGGCTCTCAACGAGGGCTATACTAAGCTCAGAGAGGGTCAGCTCAATGTTACATCCTTTGAGGACACAAAAATTACGGGTACCGTAAAAGTAAAGGAAGACGGTCTTTTCTTCACCTCCATTCCTTATGACGAAGGCTGGAAGGTAAAGATTGACGGCAAGGAAATCGCAAAGACCGACTATCATGCACTTGAAGATGCATATCTCTGCTTTGATATTTCCGCAGGCGAACACACAATCGAGCTTGAATTTGAGCAGAGAGGCTTTATGATAGGTCTTGCAATTTCAGGCTCAACGGTTATCCTTATGATTCTTGTTGCAGCGCTCTTCTCTGTTCTGCGCAAAAACAGAGAAGCCCGAAAAGCGGCGCTTGCCGAAGCAGAAAAGAAGGCAGCCGAACTCAGTGACAGACCTGCCGCAGACATCAATAATTTGTATAACAACAGCCAACCGCAGGATTTCCACCCTGAAATAACATCCATTCCGATTGAAACGGCATCCGTTCCCGAAGCCGACAAACCATCGGAAGCTGCTCCTGCCGTTGAAACTCCTGCCGTTGAAACTCCTGCTGTTGAAACTCCTGCTGCTGAAGCTCCGGCAGAAAATGCTGTTGAAACAGAGGAGTTGCCGGACGAGGATTTCAAAGACGAAACCTGAGATTCAGGCGCAAACTGAATAACCCATAAACGCACAAAGCCGCATCCTTTTTCGGGTGCGGCTAATTTTTATAACAAATTTCGTCTTTTCTCTTGATAAAAATTTTTTGGTGATATATAATAATTCATTAGTGAAATCATTACGCATATGCGTAAACAAAGGAAGGGTGTTCGGGTCGTGAACAGAATCGGTTTTGATAACGAGGCATATATCAGACGCCAGAGCGAGCAGATAAGCAAGCGAATCAATGAATTCGGCGGCAAGCTTTATCTTGAATTCGGCGGCAAGCTTTTTGATGATTATCACGCTTCAAGAGTTTTGCCCGGATTTGCGCCCGACAGCAAGCTCCAGATGCTCAAGCACATTGCCGATGACGTTGAGGTTGTTATTGTTATCAACTCGGGCGATATCGAAAGCAACAAAATCCGCCGTGACCTCGGCATAACCTATGATGCCGATGTACTCCGCCTTATCGATGCTTACAGAGGTGCAGGTCTTTTCGTTGGCAGCGTTGTTCTCGCTCAGTATAACGGTCAGCCTGCTGCGCTTGCTTTCAAAGCAAAGCTCGAGCAGCTCGGAGTCAAGGTATTCATCCATTATAATATTGAGGGTTATCCCTATAATGTTTCGCACATAGTAAGCGATGCCGGTTTCGGCAAAAACGATTTCATCGAAACCGAAAGACCTCTTGTTGTTATAACCGCCCCCGGTCCCGGCAGCGGTAAAATGGCAACCTGCCTTTCACAGCTTTACCACGAAAACCAGAGGGGCAACAAGGCAGGCTATGCAAAATTCGAAACCTTCCCCATCTGGAATCTCCCCTTAAAGCACCCCGTTAACCTCGCTTATGAAGCTGCAACCGCTGACCTTAACGACGTTAACATGATTGACCCATATCACCTTGAAGCTTACGGCATAACAACCGTAAACTACAACCGTGATGTAGAGGTTTTCCCCGTTCTTAATGCTATTTTTGAAAAAATCGAGGGCGTAAGCCCCTATAAATCGCCCACGGACATGGGCGTTAACATGGTTGGCTACTGCATCTGCGATGACGAGGTAACAAGAGCTGCTTCAAAAGCTGAAATCATTCGCCGTTATTTCAACACAATGTGCGACCTCCGCATGGGCAGAGGCAAACAGGAAGCAGTTGACAAGATAGTGAGCCTGATGAATCAGGCAGGCGTTAAGGTTGAGGACAGAGCCGTTATCAAAGCCGCCGCTGACAGAAGCAACGAAACAGACGGTCAGCCTGCAGTTGCCATTGAGCTGCCCGACGGCAGAATCGTTACAGGCAAAACCTCAAATCTCCTCGGCGCATCCTCTGCAGCTCTTCTCAATGCTGCAAAGGCAATCGCAGGACTTCCCGAAGATTTGCTGATGATTGCTCCCTCAATCATTGAGCCCATTCAGGAGCTCAAAACGGGCATCCTTAAGGGTCACAACCCCAGACTCCATTCCGATGAAACACTCATCGCACTTTCAATGAGTGCAAACACAAACCCCGTTGCAAAGAAAGCGCTTGATTCAATCGAGCTTCTCAAGGGCTGCGAGGCACATTCAACGGTTATCCTTTCACAGGTTGATGCTGATGTTTACAGAAAAATCGGCATGAATCTCACCTGCGAGCCGAGATATCAGACCAAAAAGCTCTATCACAAATAAAATTTGCCGGACAGTTTTTACTGCCCGGCTTTTTGTTTCTATGTAATTATTGCTTCTTTTGATGCAACAACCCTTGCGCTGAGCTCTGCGGCTTTTCTGCCTGCCGCTTCGATATCTCCGCTTTCAAAATATTCGCATAGAAAAGCAGCGCTGTAGCTGTCGCCTGCACCGACGGTTGAAATAACCTCGGTTTTAACGGCAGAAAAACGGTAATACTCATTTTTTCGAGCATCATAAACAACCGAGCCGTTTTCGCCCTTGGTAAAAAGAATAAGCTTTATATTCGGAAATGCCGCCGAAATATCCGCAAGCAACTTTTCCCCATTATCACTATGCCTGTAAAAACCGAATTCTCTGAGCAACGGCTCTTCTTCGTCACTGACTTTAAGAACGGTTGCGTTTTCAAGGCAAAGCCTGCAGCTTTCCACATCATAGCAGCCCTTGCGCAGATTCACATCGCAGAAAATTTCATCAAAGCTGCACTCTTTCAGAATCTGTCTGACCGCCTGAGCCGACTTTTCTTCACGCTGAATCAGCGTACCGAAAGCAAAAATATCGGCGAAGTATTCTTTCACGGAATCGGCATCCGCTTCGATATTATCATATGCGGCAGGTCTTAACACATCATATGAGGGTATGCCGTTTTCAAGAGTTACAAGGCATCTGCCCGTAGGAAATCCGTTTTGCGAAACATAATCCGTTACAATGCCGAAGCGTTCAAGCTCCGAAAGAGCACATTCGCCAAAAGCATCGCAGCCGACTGCCGAAACCAACGCAGCCTCCGCCCCGAGCGATGAACAGTAAGCGCAGAAATTAAGCGGCGCTCCGCCTATGACCGCATCCTCACCGAAAACATCAAATATTATTTCACCGATTGCAAGAATTTTCATTTTATCACCATAAGCATTATATTATTTCATACTGTTTTAGTCAAACAAAAAATTGATATTGAAAAATCTGCCTGCGTATGGTATTCTTTTTACAGAAAAATTTACGGAGGGTTATTATGATTACTTTGATTGAAGCCGTTTCGCCCAAAGCGCTGCTTATTCTCGCAATTCTTTTCAGTGCCGCTATGTGCGCCGTACTGCTTAAGATTTTCAAAAACAAGCTGCCGAGAGACCAGGGCAGAGAGTTTGCTTTCAACGGCAAGCTTTCCGCAGGCAAGGTCAGAGGCGCAGGCATAATTTTTGTTATTTCGTTTATTGCTGCGGCACTTCTTTTTGTTCCGTTTTCTCTTGAATATGCTTTCTATTATATTCTTCTTTTCCTCGGTATGCTTTCGGGCTATCTTGACGATGCCTCCGAAAAACCCTGGGGCGAATATAAAAAAGGTGCAATCGACCTTGCGATATCTGCTCTGACAGCCGCAAACTTTGTTTATTTCAACAGAGATCTTACCTCAATCAGCCTTTTCGGCTGGAGTCTTAAAATTCCCGCAATTGTTTTCGGAGTTATCGCAACCGTGCTTGTATGGATGCTTATAAACGCAACAAACTGTTCCGACGGAATCGACGGCTTCTGCGGCAGCCTTTCAATTGTTTCGATGATTTCAATCGCCTCAGCGGTTTACCTTCTCGGCGGCGACAGCAACGTTACAATGCTCGTTATCCTTATGGTTGTAACTCTTATGCCCTATCTTTGGAGCAATTCAGAGCCCAGCAGCATGATGATGGGCGATGCAGGCTCAAGAGCCCTCGGTCTTTTCCTTTGCATCATCATCTTCAAAACAGGCAACATTCTGCTTGCCGCTCCCCTTTGCTTCATGCTCTGCCTTGACGGTCTTCTCGGAATCCTCAAGGTTTCGCTGATAAGATTCCTTCACATCAACGCATTCAAAAAAATCCGCACTCCGCTGCACGACCATTTCAGAAAAAACAAGGGCTGGTCAAACTCGCAGGTTATTTTCAGATTCTGCATGATTCAGGCAGTTATCTCTGCAGTAACGGTTGTTGCACTCAAATAAAAATAACAGGGATGATTCATTGAGAGTCATCCCTGTTTTTCGTTAATATCGCTTCACCTTCAGCAGTCTTGCGGAATTCGCAACGCAGATTATCATTGTACCGACATCCGCAAGAATGGCGCTCCACATCGGAGCAATACCTGCAATTCCCAGAGCGATAACGGCAATTTTAACAATCACCGCAAACGCAATATTGGTTTTGAGAACACGCATTGTTCGTTTGCATTGATAAACCGTATCCGCCAGACGGGAAAACACGGAATTTGTGAGAATAACATCCGCCGCCTCGCAAGCTGCCTGCGTGCCCAGACCCATTGCAATTCCGACATCAGCCGCCGCAAGCACGGGCGCATCGTTGATGCCGTCGCCGACATAAATAACACCCTTTGAGCGCTCTTTTATATCCTCAAGCTCCGTGAGCTTATCCTCGGGAAGCAGACCGCTCCTGAAATCGTCTATCCTGCAGGCAGAGCAGATTTTCCTCGCCTGACCTGCGTTATCTCCCGTGAGAATCATAGTGTTTTCTATTCCGAGCCTGCGCAGCTTTTCAACGGTCTGTGCGGAATCGCTTCTGACCTCGCCGTCGATTTCGATTGCGCCCATCGCTTCTCCGTTAAGCGCAACATAAACAGGAGAATTCGGAAGCTCCGAAATGTCAATACCGTTATGCTTCATCAGCCTTTCTCCGCCGCAGAGAATTCTACCCTCGGGAGCATCAACGCAGGTGCCGCCGCCTGCAGTTTCGCTGAAACCGCTGCAGCCCGAAATATCCGTTTCGCCTGCTGCAGCAACAATCGCCGCCGCAATAGGATGGCTCGAGCAGCTCTCGCATTTTGCCGCAAGAGCAAGCACAGTTTCGGAAGAAACACCGTTTTTGCAGTAGATTTTACCCACGGAAAGCTTACCCGTTGTGAGCGTACCCGTTTTATCGAAAACGGCGGTATCCGCCTTCGCAAGCGTTTCAATAAAGCTGCTGCCCTTTATAATCATGCCGTTTTTCGCCGCCGCACCCATTGAAGAAAAGAAAGCAAGCGGCACGGAAATAACAACCGCACACGGGCAGGCGGCTACAAGCAGAATAAGGCTTCGCTTTATCCATAAAGCCCACTCACCCGTCATAATTGACGGCACAATCGCAACAAGCGTTGCCGCAGCAATAATTGCAGGTGTGTAGTATTTTGCAAAAACGGAAACCGCTCTTTGCGCATTACCTTTTTTCATCACAGCCTGCTCAACCATTTCAACAACCCTTGCCGCAGATGACTGTGCCTTACCTGCGGATGCCTCAATAATTATTGTTGAATCACCGTTTAAAGTGCCGCTGCGCACGCATGAGCCGCCCGATACTTCAACAGGCAGACTTTCACCCGTCAGAGCGGACTCATCAACCGTACTCTCTCCGCTGATTATAATTCCGTCGGCAGGAATGATTTCGTGCGGCAAAACAGCAAGAACGCTGCCCTTTTCGATTTCATCGGCATCGATTTTTTTAAAGCTGCCGTCGGGCATAACAAGATTCGCTTTATCGCTGACAATCGAAAACAGAGCTTCAATGGAGCGCTTGCTTCTGCCGCTCGCATATTCATCCATGAGCTCCCCTGCCCTGAAAAGCACGGTTACAACCGCTGCTTCAAAAAATTCTCCGAGCAGCAGCGCCGCAACAACGGCAATCAGCATTAAAACTGTTTCGCCGATTTTTTTGTTTCGGAGCGATTTTACCGCATCCGCAAAAACGGGCAAACCGCATACAACTGCAACCAGAGCAAGGATAACGCTCTTTACCGTTACATTGATAAACGGCAGAAACGTTGCCGCTATCGCAGCCGCACCGACAGCCGTTAAAACTATCGGCAATGCTCCCTTTTCTTCTTCTCCGTGGCAATGTCCGCAGCCGCAGATATCCGCTTCACCGTGAGAATGCTCATGCTCTTCATGGCAGCAACCGCAATGAGCAGCCTCATGCTCTTCGTTGCAGGAGCAGCCGTTTTTATTGCATTCCACACAAAGTCCCCCTTATTTATGCAAAATATGTTCAAGACCTGCTTCAAGAATTTCTCTCACATGGTCATCATCGAGCGAATAATAAACAGTTTTGCCCTCTCTTCGGGGTCTTACAAGACCCGATGTGCGCAGAATACGGAGCTGATGCGAAACTGCGCTCTGACCCATTTCAAGATGCTCCGCAAGGTGGAGCACGCACATTTCGCCCGCCGTTAATGCGGTCAGAATTCTGATTCTTGTGCTGTCGCCGAAAACTTTAAAAAGCTCCGACAAATCATAAAGCACCTCTATATTCGGCTCTGCGGATTCATTTATTGCTTCGCAGATATGTCCTTTTTTTATCTTTTCCATAAGCCTCTCCTATCAAACATATGAACACATATTCATGTGTTTGTTTTATTGTAGCAGGTTATTTTGACATTGTCAATATAGCTGCCTTTGTTTTTGTCAATTTTCAACCAAAAAGTAATTGACTAAAGCTTAAAATATGTATATAATTAAAATAATTATAAGTTATAAAATCGAAAGGAATGATTGCCGATGAAAAGGGCAGCCGCTCTGATTGCCGCAATTGCAATTCTGTTTTCGTTTTCAGCCTGCAATTCAGGCAGCGAAGCTCATCAGACTACAGCAGCAACACCCGTTCAGACAGATTTCAACAATTACATAGGTGAGGGCGAAAAAGAAATAATCCGCACTCTCATTAACGCTCATGCCATTCTTGTTTCGGATGTTTTCATTCAATCCCGCCTGCCCGTTGACGAAAAAGCGGCAACGGTTATAAACGGAGTAAAATACGCTCCCGTAAATAAGGATTCACAGTTTCAGACTTATGCTGAACTCTATGATATCATTTCCTCAACCTATACCGAAGAGATTGCCTCAAAGCTCATAGGCAATCCGCCCGTTTATCTTGATTCAAACGGCAAGCTTATGTGCAGCCTTGATTACTCCTCGGGCTATTTCACAGGCGAGGATAAAAGATACCCCTATAATTGGGATAATTTTGAAATTGAATTCGGTAAAATTGACGGCGAAACAATCGAATTCACCGCAATTCTGACAGACCTCTCAGGCTCAAAAACTCCTTTCCCGATGAAAGCCGTAAACGTTGCCGGCAACTGGAAGCTTTGCGATTTTTATGACCTTAAGGATAAGCCTGCAGAAACTGAAAACAATTAACCTGCAAATTTTATTATGATAATACAAAAATAGGAGAAAAATTATGAAACACATCACAACCCAATGGTTTGACAAAGTTGACAAAACCTGCCCCCTGCCAGAATATCCAAGACCCCAGCTTGCAAGAAAGAATTGGAAAAATCTCAACGGCATTTTCGAATATGCCATCACAGATAAAAACTCCGACATCCCCGAAAAGTTTGACGGTGACATTCTTGTTCCCTATTCGGTTGAATCCGAGCTTTCGGGCGTTAACAAGGCTCTGAACGAAAACCAGCTTCTCTGGTACAGAAAAAAATTCACCCTTGACGAAACCTTCAGCGGCAAAAGAGCGCTGCTCCATTTCGGTGCGGTTGACTGGCAGTGCAAGGTATGGGTTAACAACAAGGTTGCAGGCGAGCATACAGGCGGCTACAATCCCTTCAGCTTTGATATCACAGACCTTCTTTCGGACGGTGAAAATGAACTTCTCATCAGAGTTTATGACCCCACAGATGCAGGTCACCAGCAGAGGGGTAAGCAGATAAGAAAGCCCGTCGGCTTCTGGTATACGGCAACATCGGGTATCTGGCAGACCGTATGGCTCGAACCTGTCAACAACTGCAGAATCAAAAGCATCTGCCTGACTCCCGATATCGACAAGGGAATTATCAAAATCGAAACAAAGCACAATTGTGCCTGCGGCGGCAAGCTCACCGCAAAAATCCTTGACGGCGGCAAAACCGTTTTCGAGGGCGAAATCGAAGCCTGCGCAGAAATAGAAGTTCCTGAAGCAAAGCTCTGGAGCCCCGAAAGCCCCTTCCTCTATGACCTTGAGCTTACTCTTGACTGCGACGGCGAAAAGGATGAGGTTGCAAGCTATTTCGGAATGCGCAAATTTTCAATCGTCAACGGTGCTGACGGTTATCCCAGACTTGCACTCAATAACAAGCCCTATTTCCAGAAGGGTCTGCTTGACCAGGGCTACTGGCCCGAAAGCCAGCTCACTCCTCCCACGGATGAGGCAATGATTTTTGATATTCAGAAGATGAAGGACCTCGGCTTCAACATGCTGCGCAAGCACATCAAGGAAGAGCCTCTGCGCTGGTATTATCATTGCGATAAACTCGGAATGCTTGTATGGCAGGATATGATAAGCGGCGGCAAGCCTCTTAACCCGATTCTTGCAGGCGCTCTGCCGAATATCAATGTTCATGTAAAGGATAACATTTACAAAGCATTTAACAGAGACCTCCCCGAATGGCGCGAAGAATTCAAGGTTGAGCTCTTCGAAATGATTGATAACCTTTACAACTGCGTTTCAATCTGCTGCTGGGTACCCTTCAACGAGGGTTGGGGTCAGTTTGACGCACTCGAAATCGGCAACAAGGTCAAGGCTTATGACCCCTCAAGACTTGTTGACCACGCAAGCGGCTGGCATGACCAGGGCGGCTGCGATTTCAAGAGCGTTCATAAATATATTTTCCCCGTTCACCGTCCCACAAAATTCAGAGCAAAGGGCAGACCCTTCGTTCTGAGCGAATTCGGCGGCTACAGCTGGAACATCAAAGAGCATGCATGGAACCCCATCCGCTCTTTCGGCTATATTCCCTTCACAAGCAAGCAGGCTATAACCAAGGCTTATGTCAACCTTCATGAAAAGCAGATTATTCCGCTTATCGCAAAGGGTCTTTGCGCCACGGTTTATACACAGGTCAGCGACGTTGAATTTGAGGTTAACGGAATTTACACCTATGACCGCAAGATTCTTAAAATTGACGAAAACGCCATTAAAGATATCAACAGCAAAATGACTTATTAATCAATCAGTAAGTTCTTCAGAAAGGGTGACTGTTATGGCAGATAACCGAAGCGCCAGAATCCGATTGCTCGCTCTCGTCGACATATTGAAGGTTTATTCAAACGAAGCAAACGTTCTCTCAGTTGACGAAATCTGCGAGCATCTGGAGCGCTACGGCTTTACCGTAACCAAAAGAGCCGTTCTTTCAGATATCAAAACGCTTAACACAACGCCCTACAAGGTAATATATGTCACCAAGCCCAAAAAAGGTTACTACATTATCAGAAATTTCACTCTCGCCGCAGTTGATTCGCTTATGACTGCCGTTCACTCCTCCGAAATGCTTTCCTCTGCCGAAAGAAAAACCGCAGAAGAAGCAATGAAAAAAATTCTGAGCATTCCCACCCACGATTTGCTCATGAGAACAACGGAAAGAGTTGCGGTTGAGGTTACTCACGAGCCTGCTTCATGGGATATCCTCATGGCTCTCAGAACTGCAATCGCTCAAAAGAAAAAGGTTCAGATAAGCTATACTGTTACCTGCCCGGGCGACAGCTTCACATCGGCAGAAAAAGAGGAAACGATGAGCGTTAACCCCGTCAAAATTGCAATAAGCTCGCATACGATGCTGTTTGTTTTCACGCAAACGGGCATTATCGGCGCAAAATGCATGCATCTTTGCAGAATCAAGAGCGTAAAAATTCTCGACGAGGATACCGAAGAGTTTACGGGCAATATTGCAGATGCCGTGGGTTTCTTTACGGGCAGCATTATCCGAGAACGCCACATGATAACCAGATGGGTTTTTCTCAGAATTAAGCATGAGAACATCGAGCTTGTGCGTAATTTCTTTGATTCGCCGATTCAGTTCAGAAAAGATGATGAAGAAGGCTACTACATTGCAAAGGTTTTCACTCTGCTTGATGAGAGATTCATCGGCTGGCTGTTCTGCTATGGAGATAAAGTTGAAATAATTGCCCCTCAGGGTTTAAAAGATTTTGTTCTGGACAGACTTAAAAACAACATAACATCTGTCTGAAAGAGGTTTATTTATGATTAAAAGATTAATTGCTTTTATGTTGGCTCTGGCTCTTGTTTTTTCGTTTGCCGCCTGCGGTAAGGATAAAACACCCGACGCCGCATCAACTACCGCCGCTCCCGTAACCTCGGAGCCCATCCCCGAAACTGAAAAGAAAATTGCAATTCTCCTGCCTGCAGGCTCGCAATTCAACGAAGGTTCAATTGCTGCAAAAGAGATTGCTGCCGCTTATCCCGACAGAGTTATCATAAAGGAATACGATAATTCCAACGTTCTTCTCGACAACAAAAACGGCATCATCGATGTTTCGGCTGAAATTGCTGCTGACAGTTCCGTGGGCGCAATAGTTTACGCAAAGGCAAGCCGTTCAACCTCGGAGGCTGTCTCTGCAGCCAAGGCAGTTAACCCCGAGCTTCTCATCGCCTGCATTGAGCCCGAAGCATCCGTCGGCACTCTTGCCTCCAAATCGGATTTCATTCTCTGCGTTGACTGGGTAAGCGCTGCAAAGGATATTGTTGCAAACGCAAAGGCACAGGGCGCAAAATATTTTGTTATGACCTCCTTTAACCGCCATATCAGCGGCACATCGGGCGACGGCGAATCTCTGCTTGCTTCTACCGCAAAGAGCGCTTTCAACACCGCCTGCAAGGAGCAGAAAATAGAATTCATCTATCACAACGCACCCGACCCGATTTCCTCGGGCGGCACAAAGGCTGTTGTTAAGGACATCCGTGACGGTCTTGCAAGATACAGGGCAAGCGGCAAAATCAGCGGCTCCGATGTTGCGATTTTCTCAACCGACTGCTTCATTCAGAACGACATTATCAACATTGCAAACGAAAACGGCTATATTTATATCAGCCCGTCATTCCCGAGCGCATTCAACGGAATCGCCGATGCTTACGGCGTTACTCTTCCTGCAGGCACGGCTGACATTGCCGCTTATAAAGCAAGCCTTGCTGCAGCTGCAACAGGCAAAGCAAGGTTCGGAATTTACACCTATCCCCTCGCATCAGCTCTTATAAAGAGCGCCGTTCACATTCTTTTTGATATCCTTGCAGAGAAAACAAACACGGACAATCTTACCGAAAGAGTAACAATGCGCCTTACCGATGCAGCGGCAAACGATAAGTTTACCGTTAAAACTTTCGGCGGTTACGGAAACGTTTATGCGGCTTACTGCCCTGCATTTGAAGTGCTTAAGTAATATCATCAGAGTAAAAGCAGAGTATAAAAATAAAAATAAAGCATTAAAACAACAGGAGGAATTTATCATGGGTCGTTTAGAAGGAAAAGTTGCAATTATCACAGGCGGTAATTCAGGCGTTGGTGCAGCCACAGCCGTAAAATTTGCCGCTGAAGGCGCAAAAGTTATTATCACAGCTCGCCGTGAAGCACCTCTGCAGGAAGTTGCCGAAAAAATCAAATCTGCAGGTGGTGAGGTTCTGCCAATCGTCAGCGATATTTCCAAAGATGAAGATGCAAAAACAGTTGTTGCCCGTACCCTTGAAAACTACGGCAAAATCGATATCCTCATCAACAACGCAGGCGTTCTTGACGGCGGTCTTAAGGCTATCGACAGCTTCACAAACGAAGATATGAACCGCGTTATTGATATCAACACCAAGGGAACAATGTGCATGATGCGCGAAGTTTGTGCAGAAATGGCAAAAACAGGCTGCGGCTCAATTGTAAACGTCGCTTCCGTTGCAGGCGTTATGGGCTGCGGCGGTGCAGCATATGTTGCTTCCAAGGCTGCGGTTATCGGTCTTACCCGTCACACTGCTCTTCGCTTTGTCGGCACCAACGTTCGTTGCAATGCTATCTGCCCCGGAACAATCGTTACCCCCATGGTTGCAGATATGAATCCCGCTAATCTTGATATGAACATTTTCGGTCAGATGATGAAGCATAACGACCTCAAGGTTCAGCCTTGCATGCCCGAGGATGTTGCAAACATGCTGCTGTTCTTCGCTTCTGATGAATCCCGAGCAATTACAGGTCAGACAATCGTAACCGATTTCGGCTCAACGCTTTAATTCATTCCTATAAAACCAAAGCTGGCTGATTTGATTCAGTCAGCTTTTTTGTATTTCAAATTTGTTATGTGTATACGGTATTAAATATAACCTTTCATGTATTCGTTATAATCCAAATCCGATATGAAACACCTGTCGTTCAGAAAATAAAAAACATACAGCCGATAAAAAAGCTTTTTCAGCAACAAAACAAAAAGCTATTCCGTCAGCGTTTTTGTTGAAATAACGGCTTGACATCATACATTAATTATTCTATTATATATTAGGACATTTATGTTTACACATTATATTACGATAAGGAAGTGTTTCAGTGGACAAACAGTATGAAGCTTTATTTACCCCATGGAAAATCGGTAATGTTGAAATCAAAAACAGAATCGTTATGTGTCCCATGGGCGGCACCTCTCTGTTCGGCTGGTTCGAGCTTGGCGGATGCCATTTCGATAAGGAAGCTGCAAAGCTTTTCCTTGAAAGAGCTAATAACAATGTTGGTCTTATCATCCCCGGTATAGCTCCCCTTCGCGACACATTCTGGGGCAAATGGCTCTGGCAGAATCCCAAGATGTTTGAAGATCTCAAGGAATTCATGACCGAGCTTCATAAAACAGGCGCAAAGCTTTTCGTTCAGCTTACCGCAGGCATGGGCAGAAGCTGGGCTATCACAGAGCTTGTTGCTCCGCTTCACAAGAATAAGTTCACCCGTGCTCTCGTTAAGCCGATTCTTGATACTTCTCATGAACTTGCTTCCCCCAGCCCGCAGCCTTCCCGCTGGGCTCACGATATCATCTGCCCCGAAATGACAAAGGAGCAGATTCACGAAATCATTGAAGCATTCGCAAAAACAGCAAAGCTCTGCCGCGATGCAGGCGTTGACGGCGTTGAGGTTCACGCTGTTCACGAAGGCTATCTTCTTGACCAGTTTGCAATCGAATTTTTCAACAAGCGCTCCGATGAATACGGCGGAAGCTTTGAAAACAGATACCGTTTCGCAGTTGAGGTTGTTAAGGCAATCAAAGAATCCTGCGGCAAGGATTTCCCCGTTTCACTCCGTTATTCGGTTGAATCCAAGATGAAGGGCTTCTGCGAAGGCGCAATGCCCGGCGAAGATTATACAGAAGTCGGCCGTGCAATGCCCGAATCCGAAAAGGCTGCAAAATACCTTCAGGATGCAGGCTACGATATGCTCAATGCAGATAACGGTACATATGACTCCTGGTACTGGGCTCATCCGCCTATGTATATGCCCCAGAACTGCAACCTTGATGATGTTGCTCACATCAAAAAGTTTGTTGATATTCCCGTTGTATGTGCAGGCAGAATGGAACCCGACGTTGGTGCCAAGGCTGTTGCAGAAGGCAAGATTGACGGCGTAGGCGTTGCCCGTCAGTTCCTTGTTGACCCCGAATGGATTACAAAGCTTATTGAAGACAGAGTAGAGGATATCAAGCCTTGTATCTGCTGCCACGCAGGCTGCTTCAACTTCTCATCATCAAAGGGTCACGCAAACACTCAGGACCTTCTTGACACAATGGGTCTTTCCCGCTGCGCTCTTAACCCCAAAACAATGCAGTCCAAGAAGTACAAGATTCAGCCCGCAAAGAAGAGCAAGAAGATTGCTGTTATCGGCGGCGGCATCGGCGGCATGGAGGCAGCTATCGTTTGCGCAAAGAGAGGCCATAAGGTTGACCTTTATGAAAAGAGCGATAAGCTCGGCGGCGTTTTCATCGCAGCAGCTGCTCCTTCTTATAAAGAAAAAGACCGTGACCTTATCGCATGGTATAACCGCGAAATCCAGCGCTATGATGCAATCAAGATTCACATGAACTCCGAAATCAAGGATATCTCTTCTCTCGGCGCTGACGAAGTTATCGTTGCAACAGGTTCCGTTGCAAACAAGATTCCCGTCAAGGGCGCTGACAAGGCAATCGAAGCTGTTGATTTCCTTCTCGGCACAAAAACAGTCGGCGATAACGTTGTTGTTGTCGGCGGCGGTCTCACAGGCTGCGAAATCGCTTATGAGCTTTATCTCCAGGGCAAGAAGCCCACTATCATCGAAATGCAGGATGACCTTATCACAACTCCCGGCGTTGCTCTTGCAAACACAAGCTACCTTCGTGATTTCTTCAAGACAAACAAGGTTCCCGTTTATCTTGAAACCAAAACAACTGAAATCACAGATACAAGCGTTTCCGTTATGACAAAGGACGGCAAGGCAATCACAATTCCTGCCGACAGCGTTATCCTTTCAGTCGGTTACAAGCCTGCTCCTCTTGTTGAAAAAGCAAAGCACGTTCACGTTATCGGCGATGCCAAAAAGGTTGGCAACCTCAGAACAGTTATCTGGGGCGCATGGGACGTTGCAATGAAGCTGTAATTCCCCTGCACTGACCGTCACGGATTCAAAGGCGGCAAAGAGCATTTCTCCTTGCCGCCCGTTATATTAAAAAACGGAAGGAGTTTTCCTCATGAAAAAAATTCTCGCAATTCTTCTTGCAGCTGTCCTCGCTTTCAGCTTTGCTGCATGCGGAAACGAAAGCAATGATCCCACAGCTCCCGCAGAAACAACAACAGACGAATTCGCAATGTTTGAAGCTGAATTCGATGAGCCCACCGAAGCTGCTCCCGAAGCTACAAACGCTCCTGCAGTTTCCGACAAAAATCAGGAAGCTTCAAATGCAGTATCCGAAACAGCTGCTCCCGTAAAGGCAGCTCCCGCAACAACAGAAGAAATCATTGCAGCTTATAACAACGCAATCAATTCCGCTTATGACGCAAAAGCAGGCTTTGCTAAAGAGCGTTCAACCGATAATGAAAAAATCAATGGCGGCGGCGCATTATTCAAAGCAGCAAAGGGCCTCATCTATCAGTTCATGGGCGTTGGTGCAGAAAACGTATACACCGAAAACGTTACAAAGGGCAATTGGGAGAGCGAAGCAAATAAACACTATCTCCGCAAGAGCACTCTCACAGCTGCTGACGTTACAAGCGCTACCTGCAAAGAGAACAACGGCAAATACTTAATCGTTCTCAACGTTAAAGACGGTTCCAGCAGAGGCTCCGAAGGCGAGAAATATACAAAGGCTCCCATCGACAAGTGCGGCATCTGCGTAGGTAACGAAGATAAGGGCTACTATGACCACAAGACAGGCGAAGTTATCTATGATGCACTCGCAGGCACATATGCAGGCGCTGACATCACAGAGAAATACAGCAACGCAAAGGTTTCTGCAATTGTTGATGCAGAAACAGGCAACATCATCAGCCTTAAGGTAGAGTTTGACATCAATGTTGCTATCGATATCGATCTCACAAGCGGCACAGCAACCGCAACAACTCACATCAACTACAGAGATTTCAAATATTAATCTCTGATATCAATTAAAAAATCAGCGACCTGCATCGGTTCATCAGCCCTTGCAGGTCGCTTTTTTGTTTTTTATCTTTCAAGCTTTGAAAAATCTATTCTTTTATCCCTGAAATAAAACTCTCTGTCGTGCTCGCCGATTTCCCGCATCACTCTGCACGGATTGCCGACGGCAACAACATTTGCAGGTATATCCTTCGTTACAACGCTGCCTGCACCGATAACCGTGTTATCGCCGATTGTTACACCCGGCATAATCAAAGCTCCTGCGCCAATCCAGCAGTTTCTGCCGATATGAACGGGAATGTTGTACTGATAAGCTTTTTCACGCAGTTCAGGCAGAATCGGATGACCTGCCGTTGCTATAACAACGTTCGGGCCAATCATTGTGTAATCACCTACATATATGTGTGAATCGTCAACAAGAGTGAGGTTAAAATTGGCATAAACATTTTTGCCGAAGTGGCAATGCTTGCCGCCCCAGTTTGAATGAAGCGGCGGCTCGATATAGCAGTTTTCGCCGATTTCGGCAAACATCTCCCTGAGCATTGCTTCCCTCTTCTCGAGCTGAGTCGGTCTTGTCTGATTGAAATCATAAAGCATATCAAGGCATTGCAGCTGCTCTGACATTATATCTTCACCGTCGGGCAGATACAAATCGCCCGAAACCATTTTTTCTTTCTGAGTCATTGCGATTCTCCTTTTGATTATTTACACCGATAATTATAGCAGAGCATTTTTTGAGTTTCAATAACAAATGCAAATTTGCCGCCAATTGTTTTGCTGTTATTGACTTAACTCTGCGCGGATGATATATTGATATATAGTAATTAAGAAAGGCGGAGAAAACCATGCCCGAAGCGTTTCACAACATAGGAATACTCGCTCACGTTGACTCGGGCAAAACAACTCTCACAGAGCAGCTTTTGTTTCTGACGGGAGCGGTTCGTCAGGCAGGCAGCGTTGATGCAGGCACCGCCGCAACCGACAGCCTTGCCATCGAAAAGCAAAGAGGAATCTCCGTGCGCACATCAACGGCATCGGTGCAATGGAAAGGAATAACAATCAATATTATCGACACCCCCGGTCATGTTGACTTTGCAGGTGAGGTTGAGCGCGCCCTTTCGGCGCTCGACTATGCGATTGTTGTTGTTTCGGCGGTTGAGGGTGTAAGGGCGCACACCGAAAACATTCTCAAATCGCTCGATGCCGCAAATCTGCCCAGAGCAGTTTTCATCAACAAAATTGACAGGGCAGGCTCCGACTCCTCTTCTGTGCTCAATGAGCTCAGGCAGGTTTCTTCGCAGACACACCTTTTGCTTTCCGCCACCGAAAACGAAGGGCTTGAAAACCCCTGCGTCAGACCGCTTTCCGAAATCGAATTTTCCGTTGCCGCAACCGAAGCCCTTGCAGAGCTTTGCGACGAGGCTGCAGAGGCTTTCCTCAGCGAAGAAACGCTTTCTGCAGAGCGTTCAAGGCAGCTTATCAGAGAAGAAATCGCCGCCTGCAGACTCACCCCTGTTTTATGCGGAAGCGCTAAATTATCTCTCGGCGTTGAGCCCCTTGCGGATTTGCTGGCGGAATTCATGCCGTCATCAGAACGCAGGGCAACAAGCAATTTATGCGGAATTATCTTCAAGATAGAGCACGATAAGGCTCTCGGAAAGGTTTCGCATATCAGACTTTTCGGCGGAGAAATCGCAAACAGGGATGAAATTGAGCTTTTCGCACCCGATGATATCCTTGATACCGAAACGGATGCGGTTGAAACGGAAAAGAAGCCGCCCGTCAGAGAAAAGGTTTCGCAAATCAAGAAGTTTATCGGCGCACGCTGCACCGATTCGGGAATTGTCAGAAGCGGCGATATCGCTGCAGTCTGCGGTCTGCCGTCTGCAAAAACGGGTCATTTCATCGGCTCACTTGCCGTGAGCGAATCAGCGAAGCTTGTTAACCCGTTTCTCCGTGTCAAGGTCACTCCGCTCGATGCCGATCCGCTCAAGATTCCCGCCCTTGCGGCGGCTTTGGGCGAGCTTTCGGATGAAGAGCCGTATATCGATGCAAAATGGGAAAACGGGCAAAAAGAAATAACAATAAACACAACGGGCAAAATCCAGCTTGAGGTACTTGCCAATCTTCTGAAAGAAAGATACGGTCTTTCGGCTGTTTTCTCACCTCCGACGGTTATCTACAAAGAAACACCCTCCGCCGCAGGATACGCACGGGCAAGCTACACAATGCCCAAGCCCTGCTGGGCGGTTGTGGAATTTCTGTTTGAGCCGATGCCTGCCGGCTACGGTGTTACATACCACGGCAGACTACCCTCAAACCAATGCTTTTACAGATACCAGTCACACATACGCACATCCTTCAACTCCTGCCTTGAGCAGGGGCTTTACGGCTGGGAGGTTACGGATTTCAAGTGCACGCTTGTTGGCGGAGAGCATCACACAATACACACCCACCCTCTTGACTTTTTCGTTTGCACACCCATGGCTTTCATGAACGGTCTTTCGCAAATCGGCTCAACTGTTCTTGAACCTCTGCTGAAAATCAGAATCACTGCTCCTGCGGAGCTTTCGGGCAAGCTGCTGTCTGAAATTATTAAAATGGGCGGCGAATACGATGCGCCTGTTATCCGCCGTGAAACCGTTATGCTCGAAGCCGTTGTGCCCGTTGCAACCTCAATGGATTTTCCTGAAAAACTTGCGGCAATCACATCGGGCAAGGCTGTTCTCAACCGCTCGTTTTACGGCTACAGAGAATGCCGTGACGGTCTGGAGCATATTAATCCGAGGCGTGGCGTTAACCCTCTTGACCGTTCAAAATGGATTCTCTGGGCAAGAGGAGCATATCATACGGAATAAAAAAGAAAGGCTGAATAAATATGGTTGAAATCAGATTAACTCAAATGAGCGAAGTTGACGAATTGCTTGAAATTCAGAAGAAAGCATTTTTGCCTGTTTATGAAATCTATCACGACGAAGGCAACCCCTGTCTGAGAGGTCCGGAGGATATCACATGCCGACTTGAAAGCCCAAATTTCATTTATTTCACCATACTTTCAGACGGAAAAACAGTTGGCGGTCTTATGTATAAAATCAAAGGTAAAACACCGTTCGTTGAGAAACTTTCAAGAGGAGAATACTATCTTTCGAGAGTTTATATTCTGCCCGAGAATCAATGCAAGGGTATTGCTTCGCAAGCGATTCTTTTATCTGAAAAGCATCTTAAGAAACCTAAAAAGTTCTATGTTGACTTTCCCGAAGGACTCGCAAAGAATCGCCGCTGCTATGAAAAAGCAGGCTATCATGACACAGGCAAGAGGCTTGAGGCAGAACCCGGACTTGTTCTGGCGGCTTTTGAAAAGATAAAATAATTTAATGAACCGATTTTCTGCAAAATATTATTTCTTTATTGTTAATTATTAAGAAATATGTTATCATATAATTATAAGGAGGCGATGCAGCAAATGAGTAAATTAATCGGCAAAGCCAAGGATTTATTTACCGAAATCAAAACGCATTGGAGCACACCTGCCGAGGGCAAATATGTTCCTTATAAAGAGTATAAGGATGTTGTTCTTGCGGTAGGCAGCAACTATGCAGGCTCAAAGGTACTGGAATACATAGGCTTTTTCTCTTCCTGCTACCTTATCATGCACCATTACAAGTTACCCTATCTCACATTCTCGGTTATCGGCGTTCTCAATATGCCGCTGAATTATATTTCAGCGCTTATGTGGTGGCTGGTTTGCGACAACCTCGGATTCCTGCCCAAAAAGACCGAGAAAAAGTTTTATTTCGTTTATATTCTGATGATGCTTTTCGGAATATCGACTATTCTGTTCGATTTTTCGCAGCTGTTTGACCAAACGGGAACATTCATCAGAATTCTTAACAGCTTTGAGGGCATGAATGCCACGGCGTGCTTCAAAACATTCGGCACTCATTTCCTTTATACAGGCTGGGTCGGCGCAAGAAACATTTTCTGGCGCAAAAAGCTTCTGCCCAAATACGGCAGATACAAATATTCGCTTTACTGCGATGTTGTTCCCAAGTGCGTTATGGTTATCCTTATCGGCTGGCTTCCCGTTTACAACATTCCCGATGTTGCAACAAGAGTATGGGTCGGTAACCTTCTTTTTGCAACCTATAATGTTTTCGGCTTTGCCAACAATCTCGAAACCTGCACAAAGAGCATCAGCCCCAATCTTCAGGAAAGAATTTACGTTCGCAGCTATCCCGTTAAGCTTTCGCACTTCTTCAACACCCTTTCGGGTCTTGCAATTTCGGTTGCAATCGGTTTGCTCAAGAATGAGTGGGCGGATATCAACGTTTACAGATTCGTTATCCCCGCAACATTCATCTTCTTTGCAGCAATGACAATGATTTTTGCAGGCAGAGTCAAAGAAAGAATTCCCCAGCCTCCCGTTGAGAAAAAGGTTCAGATCAAATTCTGGGACGGCATGTTCGGCGTTCTGAGAAACAAATATCTGCTCATCAACACTGTTGTAGGTCTTATTGACGCACTTGGCAACGGTATGCTCCCCTTTGCAACAATCCTTTATCTTTACACCTTCCGCCTGAGCGGTCTGCCTTACAGCCTGCTTGTTATGCTCATTTCGTTTGCAGGCACCCCGCCCGATTTCCTCTCGCCCTATTTCCTCAAGAGATTTTCATACAAACAGATTATGATTTTCTATCAGGTTTCCAGAGCAATCGGCAATGCGCTGATAGTTGCGGCGATGTGGTTCTGCGGCGAAAATGTTAACCTTTGCGGCACAATCTGCGTTGTTATCCTTTTCTTTATGGAAATGACAAAGACCGTTCCCACAACCGCAGGTCACGATATGAACGTTCGTATAGGCGACTATCAGATGTATCTCTCAGGCGAACGTCTTGAAAACTTCTCAAGCGTTTTCGGCTGGTTTACCGACCCGATAAAGAATTTCGTTGGTCTTATCATTCCCCTTCTTCTTCTCGGCTACGGCTTCAACAGCAACTGGGATATCCTTTTCCTTGATTCATCAAGAGCTAACATTATCATAATTCCGCTTCTGTTCGATGTTGTGGGCTTTGCGCTCATGGCAATCCCCTATTTCTTCTGGGATTATGACAGCAACAAGCAGAACATGGTTATGGAGGTTCTCAAGCGCCGTGCTGAAGTTACAGAGCAAAAGGCAAAAGAAGAGGGCGAAAAAGTCAGCGGCGGCTACATAGGTTAAGGAGGTGAAAAAGCATGAGCAAAAAAGAAAAGAAGATTAACTCTCAGGTTGAAGAGCCCATTCATCTCGATATACCCGAGAGCGAAATATGGACTTATCAGATTGAAGGTCTTGCTGCTCCCCGAATCAACAAAAGCCCGAAGCATTTCAATCTTAAAAAGGTGATTTTTGCGCTGGTTATTATTGTTGCGGTTTCGCTTTCATGTTTTTTCAGCGTTCTTACCCTGAAAAAAGATACGTTTGAATATGAACAGATGCAGGCGGGCTACAAATTCACCCGATTCAGCAACACGGGCTATATAACCTCGCTTGATATCGATTACGTTTTGTCGGTTGAATACGAGCTCGGCAACTCCGACCCCGTAACCAACTTCAAAATTGTCAAGGATAAAAGCAAGCCCATAAAATCCGTCGGCACTTATGTTCTCAACTGCGACGAAAAGGTGCAGGTTATCAACATCGGCGCAGACGTTGAATATGTTGATTCCAAGGCGTTTTATTCCTGCTGGGCGCTTCGTGAAATCAGGGTTGACGAAAACAACCCCAATTACTGCGATATCGACGGCGTTCTTTATAACAAGGACAAAACCGAAATCATATGCCGCCCCTGCGACCATGACACATATCTTGCAGAAAAGCACGGCTATGCGGAATATGACGATAATAATTGGCGCATAGAAATCGGAGAGGATGACCCCAGATACGAAAAATATGTTGACGATGTTCTCACATTTGTTGTGCCCTCATCGGTCAAAACCATCGGCGAGCTTTGCTTCAACTATGCCAACATGGTAAACGTTTATCTCCCCGAGGGACTTAAGACTATCGAAACAATGGGCTTTTTCGAAATCCCCCTGCTTGAAAATGTTTACACATATAAATCAGACAAAGCTGTAACATCTTCAGGCTTTACATCTGATGAAGCTCTCGGAGAAGTTTATATTTCTCTGCCCGAGGGTCTTGAATACATCGGCTCTGATGCTTTCAGCTACAACCGTGAAATGAAATATCTCTACATCCCCGAAAGCGTAAAATTTATCGGTCACCACGCATTCTGGGATACCGTGTACAAGGAAGGCGGCAACCTTATCGGCGTAACTCAAATCAACGTTGCGGCAGATGAAAACACATTCAAAGCAACGGTAGACCCCGGCGAAAACTGGAGACCGCAGTATGACTACCTGCTGTTCAAAAAGAGCGTTGACGTTGTTTATGCCCAGAAAAGAATGCCAATCAGCAATACCGCCAAGGAGTGATTTTATATGAAAGTTTTAATGATTAACGGCAGCCCCAGAGCAAACGGCAACACCGCCCTTGCTCTTGAAGAAATGAAAAAGATTTTCGAAGCTGACGGAATTGAAACAGAAATTCTTCACATCGGTAACAAGGATATCAGAGGCTGCATTGCCTGCCTCAACTGCAGAAAAACAGGCAAATGCGTTTTTGACGATGCCGTTAACGAAGCAGCAAAGAAGTTTGAAGAATGCGACGGTCTGGTTGTCGGCAGCCCCGTTTATTATGCAGCTGCAAACGCAACTCTCACTGCTTTCCTTGCAAGGCTTTTTTACAGCACCTCGTTTGAAAAGCGCATGAAGGTAGGCGCAGCGGTTGTTTGCGCAAGAAGAGGCGGTCTCTCGGCAACGTTTGATGAGCTCAACAAATTCTTTGCCATTTCGGGAATGCCGATTGCATCAAGCCAGTATTGGAACAGCGTTCACGGCGCAGCCCCCGGCGAAGCAGCGCAGGATGCTGAGGGCATGCAGACAATGCGAACCCTTGCAAACAACATGGCGTTCCTCATGAAGAGCATCGCTCTGGGCAAAGAGAAATACGGTCTGCCCGAAAAAGAAGCACCTGCACGAACAAATTTCATAAGATAAAACAACAAAACCCACCGACTTCGGTGGGTTTTGTTTTGCATTATTCAGAAGAATTAAAAATCAGAATTTTCAATTATTCAATCCATGCCCATATCATTATTTTATCAAACAGCCTGAATTCAGCACCATAAATATTTTCAACAATGTTCCGGTCTGCGTTTAACTGTTTATCCTTATAATAAACAACAGAATAACCCATGCCTGTGTATTTGCTTCTGTTTTCGCTTTCTGCCGAAGTGACGGTTATAATCGGTTTTGCTTCGATATAAGCATTTCCCAATCTGACACATTCGGCTGTTACAAACAAGATATAAGCAGCCAATATAATACCTATAGCCATAAAAATTTTCTTCTTCATAAAATCAACTGCCATTCAGTTTTATTATCAAAAAGATTATATCACATTGAAAATAAAAACACAATCGGGTTATGATGGAATGGTGAAGAAGGTAAGGGGTAATAAGTAAAAATCCTGAACGCTGTCGCATTCAGGATTTTCTGGAGGTGCCACCCAGATTTGAACTGGGGAATCGAGGTTTTGCAGACCTCTGCCTTACCACTTGGCTATGGCACCGTGTTATTAAGTTATGCTTTATTTTTCGGAAATATTCCAAAAAAATGGAGCGGATGACGAGGCTCGAACTCGCTACCTCCACCTTGGCAAGGTGGCGCTCTACCAGATGAGCTACATCCGCATAAGATGAATGAGCCGAAGGACGACTCATCCATGGTGCCTCCGGTCGGAATCGA
>JAZNPG010000040.1:0-2507 GCA_045589555.1 Acutalibacteraceae bacterium | reverse complement strand
GCAGAGCATTTCAACGCCGTATGGGTTAAAAACGAATGGAGCAGATATCTTGCACTTATTCAGAACGGTGAAAAGAAGGTTCTTATCCCTGCATATAAGGATATGGACCCCTATGATATGCCCGAGGAATTCTCACATCTTCAGGCGCAGGATATGGATAAACTCGGCTTTATGCAGGACCTTGTAAGAGGTATCAACAAAATTGTCGGTAAAGAAAAATCAAAGCCTGCCGTATCTGCAAACACAGCCACAACCGATTCAATGCTTAAGCGTGCCTTTATGTTCATGGAGGACGGCGACTGGGATAAAGCAGACCAGTATTGCGAAAAGGTGCTTGATATCCAGCCTGAAAACGCTATGGCATGGTTGGGCAAAATGATGATAGTTCTTAAGGTCAGAAAAATTGAGATGCTGAGCAATCATCCTGCCCCCTTTATCGATAACGGATATTGCAAAAAAGCTCTTCGCTATGCTGATGATGAGCTTAAAGCAAAGATAATTCATTATAACAATGAGGTCTATGAAAGAATAACGCAGATTGAAAACGAGACAAAATACAGAAAGGGTCTCGGCAAGCTTGAAACGGCAAATGATAAGCTTGAAAAATATCAGGAAGCGTTGGCATGCTTCCGTGATATAGGAAACTATAAGGATGCGGAAGCGCTTCGACAAAAGTGCTATGAGAAAATAGCAGTTCTTGAGGTTGACAGAAAATATGCCAGAGCATGTGAACTGTTCAACGGCCATGATGCTGACAGACTCCCCGAAGCAAAAGAGCTTTTTGAGTCGGTGGCAGATTATGAAAATGCGGCTGAAATGGCTGCAAAATGCGAAAGCAGAGCAGAAGAAATCCGCAACGAAAAAGCTTACAATGAAGCCGCAAAGCTGAGCAGCACTACCGATGATACAAGAAAGCTGACAGAGGCAATGCAGCTTTATGAATCAATTTCGGGCTGGAAGGATGCTGCCGAAAAAGCAAAGAAGTGTAAGGAAAAAATCGAAAGACTTCAGGCTGAGAAAGAGGCTAAAGAGATTGCTGAAGCAAAGAGAGTTCAGGCTGAAAGCAGAAAGAAAAAGCTAAAGAAAAATATAAAGCTTACGGGCAAAATCATCAAATGGTCAATCATTATCGGCGTTCCCGCTTTTGCAGCCCTTTTCTTCTTTGTTATCAAACCCAACAATCAGTTCAAAGAGGCAGTAGCTCTCTATGAAGCAAAGGAATATATGCAGAGCTATGAAATTCTCAGCGAATTCGATAATAAAGTTGTTGATGAAGCAGAGCTTATTGATGCCAAATATAAGCTTGCTCAGGAGCTTGAGAAGAGCAAAGAGTATTATGCAGCCTGTGTAATGTATGATCAGTCGGGCACCAAAGAAGATTCTGAAGAAAAATCCGAAGCCATGTGGAAAAAGGTTGCCGATTCATGGAAAGGCAAAGTTAAATATACTTCGGTTGCGAATGACAGAAATCATGTTATTGCGCTCAAAAATGACGGCACCGTTGTTTCAGCAGGTGAAAACGATGACGGTGAATGCAATGTAAGCGGCTGGACTGATATCATTTCTGTTGATGTTGGCTATGATCACAGCGTAGGTCTTAAGCCTGACGGCACGGTTGTTGCAACCGGCGATAATGGCGATAAGCAGTGCGAGGTCAGCGAATGGAAATATATTGTTGCGGTATATGCCGATTGGGGCGTTACCGTAGGTTTGCGCGGTGACGGCACGGTTGTTACAACTGCTGCAGGTAAACTCGGCAAGGTTGACGATTGGGAAGATATCGTCGATATTGCAATGAGCACAACGGGCAAGAAAGACGGCACCATTATTGGGCTTAAATCTGACGGAACAGTTGTTGCGTCGGGAAAGAATAAAGCTGGTCAGTGCAATGTTTCAGAATGGAACGACATCAAAAAAGTTTATATCCATGGTTCTGTTACAGTGGGAATCAAAACTGACGGAACAGTTGTATCGGCAGGAGCTTATATTGACAACAGCGACGTTATTACTGAAATTGACGATGCAGTTGAGGCTTGCGTATATGCTAATAACATTATGATATTAAGAGAAAACGGCAAGGTAGTTTCAACAATGGATACTGATGTAGACGGCGGAAAGATAACAAGCTGGGAAGATATAAAACAGATGTGCACTGTGGGCAGTATTTCCGTTGCATTAACCAAGGGTGGTAAGGTAAAAGTCAGTGCGTACGAAGAAAATTATGAGATTGACTTAAGAGATTGGAGCGGAATTGATGAGCTTTACTATGGCAATAGTTTTGTAATAGGCAGGAAGAAAGACGGCTCATTTATAACCTATTCCAGAAACCAACAAGATGATCTTAGAGGTCCGGTTGAAGATGTCGAAGAATGGACAGATATTAAGGTGTATTAATATATAGGAGGAATTTATTATGGCTAAATTTGTTATCGAATGCCCCAAGTGCGGCGCATATAATATGGCGTCAACAATCCTGCACCGCAAGGTGGATTGCGAGTGCGGCTATG
>JAZNPG010000039.1:0-1547 GCA_045589555.1 Acutalibacteraceae bacterium | reverse complement strand
GTCTTGAGGTTAAGCTTTTCGAAGGCATCGAGCCCGATCCCTCGGTTGATACCGTCATGAAGGGTGCAGCGGTTATGGCTGAATTTGAGCCTGACTGGATTGTTGCAGTTGGCGGCGGTTCACCCATCGACGCAGCAAAGGCAATGTGCATTAAGTATGAATATCCCGAAATCACATTTGAGCAGATGTGCGTGGTATTCGGCATTCCCGAGCTTCGCAAGAAGGCACGCTTCGTTGCTATTCCCTCAACATCGGGCACAGCAACAGAGGTTACAGCTTTCTCCGTTATCACCGATTATGAAAAGGGCATCAAATACCCTCTTGCAGACTTTGAAATCACACCCGATATCGCTATCGTTGATTCAGAGCTTGCCGAAACAATGCCCAAGAAGCTTGTTGCTCACACAGGTATGGATGCAATGACACACGCCGTTGAAGCTTATGTTTCAACCCCTAACTGTGACTACACAGATCCCCTTGCTCTTCATGCAATCGAGATGATTCAGGAAAACCTTGTTGATTCATACAACGGCGATAACGGCTGCCGTGAAAAGATGCACAATGCACAGTGCCTTGCAGGTATGGCATTCTCAAATGCTCTTCTCGGCATTGTTCACTCAATGGCTCACAAGACGGGTGCAGCTTTTGCAGATTACGGCAACGGCGCACACATCATTCACGGTGCAGCAAATGCTATGTATCTTCCCAAGGTTATCGAGTTCAACGCAAAGGTTGAATCAGCTGCAAAGCGTTATGCAAAGATTGCTGACAGAATGAACCTCGGCGGCGAAACGGTTGAAGAGAAGGTTCAGCTTCTTATCGCATATCTTCGCGGCATGAACGATAAGCTCAATATTCCTCAGTGCATCAAGAATTACGGTGCAGACAGCTACCCCACAGAGCAGGGCTTTGTTCCCGAGGAAGTATTCCTTGAAAGACTTCCCGAAATCGCAAAGAACGCTATCGGCGACGCTTGCACAGGCTCAAATCCCCGTATCCCCACTCAGGAGGAAATGGAAAAGCTCTTCAAGTGCTGCTACTACGACCTTAAGGTTGATTTCTGATAAAAAAATTGCGGTGTGTATCATCTGATACACACCGCTTTTGCTTGGTTGCCTTTAGGTGTGGAAATAAACCCCCGGTACAGCCGGGGGTGAAAAAAGACTTTAGTAAAGCCAAAACGGGCGAGCTCAAAGCAAGCCCAAAAGGATTGAAAGATAATCAAACCTCCAAGTATAATAGTAGTGGTTTGGCAGCCGCATTACTAAAATACAAGGAGGTTTAATTTTAATGAAAAAAGAAAGCGAAATAAGAAGTTCATCCCACACAAAGTACAGATGTCAGTACCACATAGTATTTGCACCGAAATACAGAAGAAAAGTAATCTACGGAGAACTGAAAAAAGATATCGGACAAATATTGAGAAAATTGTGTGAGCAAAAGAATGTAGAAATACTTGAGGCAGAAGCGTGTTCCGACCACATCCACATGCTTGTAAGTATCCCGCCGCATATAAGTGTAGCACAATTCATGGGATATCTCAAGGG
>JAZNPG010000038.1:0-12982 GCA_045589555.1 Acutalibacteraceae bacterium | reverse complement strand
TTGCCGCCGCATGCTGCGAATGCGAAGAGCATTGCGAAAGCGAGAACAATTGCCAGAATCTTTTTCATGGTTTTCTTCCTCCTGAAAAAATATAGTATTTTGGCGGAATGCACAGATGTTATGCATTCCGCACATCCGCTTATAATAAAAATACTACATAATTACTGTTTTGTCAAGAATGATTTTACTTATTAATATTTACATTTTATTAAATATTTAATAGTGACATAATTGAAAATCTGTGTTATAATAACTCTAATTATACTGGAGGATTATGCGAAATGGCAACAAAGAAGTTTGTTTCATGGAATGTTAACGGAATAAGAGCCTGCCTCGGCAAGGATTTTTATGAGAGCTTTGCCGCGCTTGATGCAGATATATTCTGCCTGCAGGAAACCAAAATGCAGCTCGGTCAGGCGGAGCTTAACCTTGACGGATATCACCAGTATTGGAATTTTGCTGAGAAAAAGGGATATTCGGGTACCGCTGTTTTTTCAAGAGAAGAGCCCATTGCCGTTTTTTACGGTCTGGGAATCCCCGAGCATGATGCGGAGGGCAGGGTAATCACCCTTGAATTCGAAAGCTACTATTTTATAACCGTTTATGTTCCCAATGCCCGTGACGGACTTGTGCGCCTTGATTACCGCATGGAGTGGGAGGATGCTTTCAGGGCTTATATCAAAAAGCTCGATGAAAAGAAGCCTGTTATTTTCTGCGGCGATTTAAATGTTGCTCACAAAGAAATCGACCTTAAGAATCCCAAATCCAACCGCCGCAATCCCGGTTTTACCGATGAGGAAAGAGGCAAATTCTCCGAAATGCTTGAAAGCGGATTTGTTGATACATTCAGATATTTTTATCCTGATCTTGAGGGAGCTTACAGCTGGTGGAGCTACAGGTTTTCCGCAAGGGCAAAGAACGCAGGCTGGAGAATTGACTATTTTATTGTTTCCGAAAGGCTTAAAGAGAGCCTTAAGGATGCAAAAATCCATAATGAAATTTTCGGCTCCGACCATTGTCCCGTTGAGCTTGAAATAGAACTGTGAGGAAATAAAAATGAAAGATAAAGCACTTAAAATAATTGCGATTGTTCTGGCGGTTACAACCGTTGCATCCGTTGCTGCGTTTTTCTTGACAAGAAACAAGAGCGGCGCAGATACCGCTTCGCCCTCAAAATCCGATATACAGAATGCGGAGAATATCTATTCGTTTGAAAACAGCGCTTACACAAAATCGCTTTCCGTTAAAGGCGCAAACGGCGAAATCTTTTTGCCCTCTGATATAGAAAATCTCTATTTCACTGCCGATTTAAAGGGCAACGTTGCTTTCTATGACTATGCAAACGGCGCATTCACCGCAAGCGCTCTGCCCGTAAAGCAGGTCAAGGCAAACCTTTCTGCAACATATGAAACAATTCCCGTTACCGTTAATTATATTGAAAAAGACGGCAAAACATTCGGCATCGGTGTTTTCACCTCGGATATGAGCGCATCGGTCAAGGTTTATGCCTATGCTTTTGTAAAGCTCACAAACAAGCCCTCGGGCTACGGAACGGGTTACCTTCTGCTTGCAGATTTTGAAAAAGAAAATTTCTACAGTGCCGATAAAATTTATTCGGAAATCTATAATTTCGACCTTGCAAGCGGAAAAACAAGCACCTATGTTTCAAACAACACACGCCTTATCGATAAAAACGGTGCCTTTAGAAATGACTGGACAATGCTGACCGATGAGTTCATTGCAAACCTCGGCGGCGCAAAATATTTCTTCTCATCAAGATACTATACTGCTGATGAAAAGGGTACGAGAGCGGATATAATGATTCTCTCAAATGCTTACAGACCTGAAATTGTTGCAAAGGATATCCTCGGCACATGGTTTGTAAACGATGCAAACGGTATGCACTATCTGCGCAAAACCGACAAGGGATTCAGCAACGTTTATAACAACGGCGCAGGCGAATCCGTTCTTTCTGAGTTTGAGGGCGATTATTTTGCCGATTATCTTCAGGACGGTCAGTGGCTTATAAATAAAAAGACCCTTGTTGTAACCGATCTTATGACGGGCGCAACAAAGACTCTTAAGGATATCAGCATTGCAGAGTTTGATTCCGTTTATGCTTCGGCAGACGGCTCGAAATTTGTTTTTGCAAAGAACGGAGCCGCCAATGAAAACGGCGCAGTTATCCAGCAGATTATTTTCTGCACCGCTGACGGTTCAAAGCAGCCTGCGATTTTCAGCGAGCCGCTTCTGTTTGCCGAAAGCTCGGGCTTCGTTTGGCTTGACGGCAGCAGCGTTATGTTTGTGCGTGCTCTTGACGGAGCAGGCGCAAGCGCAGGCAGCGTGGTTTATTCCTATTAATCAAAAAGGGCGTCCCTTGGACGCCCCGATATACATTATATATTTTCTTCGCGGAAATCAATCAGAAGCTCGTTCTTTGCAGGCTTGAGCTGGGTATATTTAACGCCTGCAGCGTCAAACATACGCTTCGAAGCTCTGGTGCCGGGAGTGTTGGCATACTTATCGGAAAGATAATAAACCTCTTTGATTCCGCATTGAATGATTGCCTTTGCACATTCGTTGCAGGGGAAAAGAGCAACATAAATTTTGCAGCCCTCAAGGCTCGAACCGCCGTTGTTGAGGATTGCGTTGAGCTCTGCGTGGCATACGTAAGGATACTTTGTTTCGTATTCGTCGCCGCTTCTTTCCCAGGGGAAGCAGTCATCGCTGCAGCCTCTCGGGAATCCGTTATAACCTACGGACATAATCTTATTGTAATTGTTAACGATGCAGGCACCCACCTGAGTGTTGGGGTCTTTGCTGCGGCGTGCGGAGAGCATGGCGATACCCATGAAATATTCGTCCCAGGAAATATAGTCTTCTCTTTTAGGCATAAAATCTGCTCCTTTATGTAGAGTTTTATGTTACAAATGAAATTTTAGCATATAAAATCGAATAATACAACATCAAACATAAATAAAACAAAAGAAAATTAACCTATGAGGTGATTCAGATGGGCTTTTTAACCAAAATTTTCGGCGACTACTCAACAAAAGAAATAAAGCGCATAAAGCCGCTTTGCAATAAGGTTCTCGACCTTGAGGAGGAGTATTCAAAGCTTACCGATGAGCAGTTGCAGGCAAAAACGCCTGAATTCAAAGAGCGTCTTGCAAACGGCGAAACTCTTGATGACATTCTGCCCGAGGCTTTTGCTGCCTGCCGAGAGGCATCGTGGCGAGTTATCGGCTTGAAGCATTTCCCCGTTCAGATTATCGGCGGCATCATTCTGCATCAGGGCAGAATTGCCGAAATGAGAACGGGTGAAGGTAAAACCCTTGTTGCAACCCTGCCTGCATATCTTAATGCTCTTTCGGGTGACGGCGTTCACATTGTTACCGTTAACGATTATCTTGCACGCCGCGACAGCGAATGGATGGGCAAGGTTTACCGCTTTATGGGTCTTACCGTCGGTCTTATTATCCATGAAAAAGAAAATCCCGAGCGTAAAGAAGCCTATGCCGCCGATATTACCTACGGCACAAACAACGAAATGGGCTTCGACTACCTGCGCGATAACATGGTGGTTTATAAAGAGCACAAGGTGCAGAGGGGCCATAATTTTGCTGTTGTAGACGAGGTTGACTCAATCCTTATCGACGAAGCCAGAACTCCGCTTATCATTTCGGGCAGAGGCGAAAAATCAACCGACCTCTACAAAATGGCAAACCGCTTTGCTCTTTCTCTTAAGTGCGTAAAAATCAAGGAAGTTAATTCCAAAGAAAATATTGAAGACCTTGTAGGCGATGACTGCGATTATGTTGTTGACGAAAAGGCAAAAACCGCAACCCTCACAAAGGCAGGCGTTGCGAAAGCGGAATCCTTCTTCAACCTTGAAAACCTCATGGATGCCGAAAACATGACAATTCAGCATCATATCAATCAGGCAATCAAGGCAATCGGCGTTATGAAGCGTGACGTTGACTATGTTGTTAAGGATAATCAGGTGCTTATCGTTGATGAATTTACGGGCAGAATCATGCTCGGCAGACGCTATAACGAGGGTCTGCATCAGGCGATTGAAGCAAAGGAAAACGTAAGCGTTGAGCATGAAAGCAAAACTCTTGCAACAATCACATTCCAGAATTATTTCCGTCTTTACAAAAAGCTTTCGGGTATGACCGGTACTGCAATGACGGAAGAAACCGAATTCAACCAGATTTACGGTCTTGACGTTATTGAAATTCCCACCAACAAGCCCATGATAAGAAACGATATGCCCGATGTTGTTTATAAAACTGAGAAGGCAAAATATCTTGCGGTTATTGATACAATTGAGGAGTGCCACGCAAAGGGTCAGCCCGTGCTTGTGGGTACTGTTTCAATTGAAAAATCCGAGCTTCTGAGCATCCTTCTCAAGCGCAAGGGCATAAAGCATGAGGTTCTTAACGCAAAGCATCACGAAAAAGAAGCTGAAATCGTTGCTCAGGCAGGTAAGCTGGGTGCTGTTACAATCGCAACCAATATGGCAGGCCGCGGTACCGATATCAAGCTTGGCGGTAATGCCGAATATCTTGCAAAATCCGAAATGCGCCGCATGGGCTGCACAGAGGAGCTTATTGCCGAAGCAACGGGCTTTGCTGAAACCGATAATCAGGAAATCCTTGATGCAAGAGCGCAGTATACCGCTCTCGAAAAGAAATATGATACCGAAATTGCTCCCGAGGCTGAAAAGGTCAGGGAAGCAGGCGGTCTTTGCATCATCGGCACAGAGCGCCATGAATCAAGACGAATCGATAATCAGCTCAGAGGCCGTGCAGGCCGTCAGGGCGACCCCGGTGCAAGCCGTTTCTATCTCTCGCTTGAAGATGACCTCATGCGTCTTTTCGGCGGCGAAAGAATCACCGCTGTTATGAACACCCTCAAAACTCCCGAGGATATGCCCATTGAGGCAAAGATGATTTCCAACACCATCGAGAGCGCACAGAAGAAGATTGAAGGCAGAAACTTCGGCATAAGAAAGAACGTTCTTCAGTATGACGATGTTATGAACCGCCAGAGAGAGCTTATCTATAAGCAGCGCAATCAGGTGCTTGACGGCGAGGAGCTCAAGCCCGTTATCACAAGAATGATTGAAGGCAGCATCAACGAGGCTGTTGATATGTTCTGCTCCGATCAGGCATCGAAGAAAGATTGGAATATTGACGGACTTAAGGATAAGTTCAAGGGCTGGGGTCTTATCGAAGAAGGCGATTTTGAGAATACAAACGATAAGGAAGATATCCGCGAAACACTTCTCGAAAGAGCAAACAAGAGATATACAGACAGAGAAGAGCTCTTCGGCGAAACCGAGAAGGGCGAGCCTGTTATGCGTGAGCTTGAAAAGATGATTCTTCTGCGCAACGTTGACAGCAAGTGGATGGACCACATCGATGCCATGGATCAGCTTCGCAGAGGTATCGGTCTGCGTGCTTACGGTCAGACTGACCCCGTTGTTGCTTACAGACAGGTTGGCTCTGATATGTTTGACGGTATGACCGAGGAAATCCGCGAAGATACCGCAAGGCAGATTCTTACCGTTATGATCAAGAGCAAAGAAGAAACAAAGCGCGAGCAGACCGCAAAGATTACGGGAACAAGCGGCGCTTCCGACGGAACGGAGAAGGGCAGGACCGTAAAGAAGAAAGAAAAGGTACGTCCCAACGATCCGTGTCCCTGCGGCAGTGGTAAAAAATATAAGAATTGCTGCGGAGATGTAAGAAAATAATACTGAGCCGTAATATTTATAAAGAGAAAAATATAAGGACCTGCATTCTTGCAGGTCCTTTTTACATATTAATAAACGTGCTTAAGCATGGTGTAATAACCAAGAATTATAATCAAATGGTCAATTTGTTCTTTACTCAGCTCTCTGTCGATATGGTATGTGTCACCGGTATATCTGACTTTTACTGTATCCGAGCTGAGAAGAAGCAATGAGAGCGCGCTTGCCTCTGAATGGTCAAGGTCGAGGTCCATCCATTCATAAAGTTTGCCGTTATCAACCTCGCTTTTTCTCTCGTTATAGCTTACGGGGATATCCATTGTTCCGCCTTCGCCCTTGATTCTGATTGTTTCGGGAAAAATCCAGTTGTTGCTTACGCTTCTGATAAATCCTGTATAAAGATGGAAATAAACTGCGGATTCATCCGTGTTGGATTGCGAGATATAACCTTTGAAGCTAAAGGTGTCGAGTCCTGATTCTGTTCCGTTGGCATATGCCCAATGCCAATCGGACATGTCATCGCCCTTCCAATAAACTTTGTCATCGAATTCGGCGAGAATCGGCTTCCTGCATTCTTCAAGGAATGCGTTGACTTCGTCAGTTTTTTCGAGTGTGTTTGCAAGGTCGAAAGCGCCTATTGCATTGCCGTTTTCAAGAAGCTTACGTGCCTCGGCAAGAGTTGCTTTTGGGTCGGATTTTGTTGTTGTTTCTTTAGGAGCAGTTGTTGTTCCGTTGATAACAGGTGTGCCGACTGAAACTCTGAGCCCTGAAGAACTGCTGTCTTTGTTATCATTGCCGCCGATATTTGAAAGGATAATTAAAAACAATATGACGATAACCGCCCAGAACCACACTCTTTTATAAATAGGTTTTTTGTTTTTGGCACCGCAGGAGGGGCATGCCTTTGCGCTTTTTGCAATTTCTGTGCCGCAGGTTTTGCATTTTATCATGTTTTTGTTGCTTGTGGCAGACAGGGGAGCAGGCTCGAAAGCCGGAGTTTCCGTTATTTCAGGTGTTGCACGGGCAGTTTCTGTTACAGTTGAGATGTTTTCGGAATTTTCGGATACATTGTTTTTGATTTCTTCGCTCATGTTAAATCCTCCTTTTACTCAAAGCATAACACGGCAACTCCAAAAAGTCAACTCAATTGAGGTAATCTTTTGTTATGCTATGCGGTAAAATAATAGTGTAACCGGCAAAATAATATCTGTTTCGGATCGGGAGTGACGGCATGACAACGGGCGAAGCTATAAAAAAGCGAATCCTTGACCTTTGCGAAATAAATGGCATTACCGTCAATAAGCTTGCAACCCTGAGCGGCATAACTCAGTCAACACTCAGCAACATAATGAGCCTTCGTAATAACAGTACAACCGTTTCGACCGTTAAAAAAATCTGTGACGGTTTGGGAATGACGCTTGTTGAGTTTTTTGATTCTGATGAATTTTTTTATCTTGAGCAGGAAATAAAATAACCGCACTGCCGTGAAAAGCAGTGCGGTTGATTTTTTTGTATGATTATTATTCTGTAATTCTTCTGCCGTTCTTGAGCTTGATTTTGCCGAACATCGGAACCTTGAGATAGCCGTCAAAGGTGTCACCGTCAATTGTAACAACAAGGTTTACATCCTTGCCGTCAAGCAGACTTGTTGTAACGGTTGCGTTGATTGTGTCGTCATCCTCGATAACCTCTTTAATGGTAATATCGGGAACTTTTATGCCGGGCAGGTCAATGTTAAAGCCGTATTTTCCGTTATCATCAAAAATATCAAATTTAACTTCGCCCGAAAAAAGCATTGTATTAACGCTGCAAGCCCATTTGCCTAAACCAATCATGTTGTTATTCTCCTTTCAGAATATCATATCCGTATTCTATCATAAAAAATCCCATATATCAATATATAATTTGTTAACTCCACATGATATTGTGTAATCGTTATATTATATTACTATACATTTTATATATGTGTCTTTTGCGGAAAGATGCACTCTGCTCCGTTAAAGCGCAAAAGCCTTGATATCATTGGGATTGAGGCTTTTAAAAAGTAAAAATTTTTTCAAAAAAACTATTGACAAGCAGTAACTCTTGTGTTATCATAATCGAGCATGCTCTCGGATTAGGGGCAAATTATGCCCAAAACCCATCCGAAAGCACGCATGATATGCGTTGATGCAGGAGGTGGCCGCTCTCTGAAGCGGGAAATTTCTGCGGAGTATGTCCGATTTTAAACCGGGCGAATTGTGTCCTGACGAAAGGTCTGCCATTCCCGGGCGGCCTTGGTGCGGGATACCTATGTGCAAATGAGCGAAAGCTAACCCGGAAATATGTTTTTCCGGTTTTTAAATCGGACGGGTTGAAACACCCGGGTCGGTTTTCACAAAGTTTGCGGCCCGCCAAATTTTAAGGAGGCGTTCCAGATGGCAGTTAAGGGAAAAATCAGAATCAGGCTCAAGGGCTACGATCACAATCTTGTTGACAAAGCAGCAGAAAAGATCGTAGAAACAGCTAAGAGAACAGGCGCTCAGGTTTCGGGTCCCGTTCCCCTTCCCACAGAGAAGGAAGTTGTTACAATTCTTCGCGCAGTTCATAAGTATAAGGACAGCCGCGAACAGTTTGAGCAGAGAACTCACAAAAGGCTTATCGACATCATCAGACCTTCAGCAAAAACAGTTGAAGCTCTGACAGGTCTTGAGCTTCCCGCAGGCGTTGAAATCGAAATCAAACTTTAATTTCAACAAATGCAGGTCATGTTGGCCAAAGGGTCAACCAATAACCTAAAGGAGGAAAGCATAAAATGCAGAAAGCAATCATCGGCAAGAAAATCGGTATGACACAGATTTTCGACGAAAAGGGAAATGTAATTCCCGTAACAGTTGTTGAAGCCGGCCCCTGCAACGTTGTTATGAAGAAAACAATCGAAAACGACGGTTATGAAGCAGTTCAGCTCGGTTACGGCGACGTAAAGGTTCAGCGTGTGAACAAACCCATGATGGGTCACTTCAAGAAGGCTGACGTTGCTCCCAAGAAGACTCTCAAAGAGTTCAAGCTTGACGATATGGCAAGCGTTAATGTGGGCGACACAATCAAGGCAGACATCTTTGCAGTCGGCGAAAAGGTAGACGTAGTCGGCACAAGCAAGGGTAAGGGTACTGCCGGTTCAATCAAGAGATGGAACTTCTCCAGACTCAAGGAATCCCACGGTACAGGTCCTGTTGCAAGACATGCCGGTTCTCTGGGCGCATGCTCCGACCCCTCAAGAGTTTATAAGGGCAAGAAGCTTGCAGGTCACCTTGGCTGCGAAAGAGTAACAATCCAGAATCTTGTAGTTGCAAAGATCGACGCAGAGAACAACCTTCTCGCAATCAAGGGTGCCATCCCCGGCCCCAAGGGCGGCATCGTTGTTATCCGCGACGCAGTTAAAAAAGCATAAGGAAAGGAGTAGAAAAGAATGCCTACAGTATTAGTATTCGACATGACAGGTAAAAAGGTTTCCGATATGGAGCTTAACGAAAGCATCTTCGGAATCGAACCCAGCATTCCTGCTATGCACCTTTGCGTAGTAGCATATCTGGCAAATCAGCGTCAGGGCACACAGTCTACCCTTACCAGATCAGAAGTAAGCGGCGGCGGCAAAAAGCCCTGGAGACAGAAGGGAACTGGCCGCGCAAGACAGGGTTCAACAAGAGCTCCCCAGTGGTATCACGGCGGTATCTCCCACGGACCCAAGCCCCGCAAGTATCACAAGGATGTTAACAAGAAGGTCAGAAGACTTGCTATGAAGTCTGCTCTTTCCGCTAAGGTTGCTGACAGCGAGCTTATCGTTCTTGACGATATCAAGCTTGATGCTATCAAGACAAAGGAAATGGCTAAGGTTGTTAACGCACTTGAAACAGGCAAGAAGGTTCTCTTCGTTCTTCCTGAGAAGAATGAAATCGTTTACCGCTCAGCAAGAAACATCGCTGGCGTTAAAACAACTCTTGTCACCACACTCAACGTTTATGATATCCTCAACTGCGACACAGTTGTAGTTCTTAAGGATGCCGTAAGCAAGATCGAGGAGGTTTACGCATGAGCAAGTTAGCACAGGATATTATCCTCCGCCCCATCATCACTGAAAACAGCATGGACGGCATTGCAGACAGAAAGTACACCTTCGAAGTTGCAAAGGATGCAAACAAGGTTGAAATCAAGGCTGCTGTTGAAAAGCTCTTTGATGTTAAGGTAGAAAAGGTTAACACAATCAACGTTGACGGTAAGCTCAGAAGATACGGCCGTTACGAAGGCTACAAGCCCTCACGCAAAAAGGCTATCGTTACTCTTACCGAAGACTCCAAGACAATCGAATTCTTTGACGGAATGATGTAATCCCGATTACTTAAAGTAATCAAAAGGACAGTGTTCCTATAAAATCCGGCGGTAAGGTATGGAGAATGACATTGCTCCGCAAAGCCGCTATAAGGAGAGTGTAGAAAAATGTCTATTAAGCTTTACAAGCCGACAAGTAACGCAAGACGTAATATGTCGACTACAGATTATTCCGAGCTTTCAAAGGTTGCACCCGAAAGAAGCCTGCTTGTTTCACTCAAGAAGAACAGCGGCCGCAACAGCTACGGAAGAATCACCGTTCGTCATCGCGGTGGCGGACAGAGAAGAAAGTATCGTGTTATCGATTTCAAGAGAGATAAGTTCGATATTCCCGCAAAGGTAGCAAGCGTTGAGTACGATCCCAACCGCTCTGCTTTCATCGCTCTTCTTCAGTATGAAGACGGCGAAAAGAGATATATCCTTCAGCCCGCAGGTCTGAAGGTTGGCGATACCGTTGTTGCCGGCGCAAGTGCTGACATCAAGCCCGGTAACGCACTTCCCCTCACCAACATCCCCGTTGGTACAGTTATTCACAACGTTGAGCTCTACCCCGGCAGAGGCGGCCAGCTTGCAAGAGCAGCAGGTAACTCCGCTCAGCTCATGGCTAAAGAAGGCGTTTACGCTCTTCTCCGTCTTCCCTCAGGCGAGCTTCGCAACGTTCCCGTTAACTGCATGGCTACAATCGGCCAGGTAGGTAACCTCGACCATGAAAACGTTAAGGTTGGTAAAGCCGGCCGTAAGCGTCACATGGGCTGGAGACCCACCGTTCGCGGTTCAGTAATGAACCCCTGCGATCACCCCCACGGCGGTGGTGAAGGTAAGGCTCCCATCGGTAGATCAGGTCCTGTTACTCCCTGGGGCAAGCCCGCTCTCGGTTACAAGACCAGAAAGACAAAGAAAACGTCCGACAAGCTTATCATAAAGCGTCGTAACGACAAATAAGTGAAAGGAGCAGATAATAATGGGCAGAAGCGTTAAAAAAGGACCTTTTGTGCAGCCTAAACTGCTCGAAAGAGTTCAGAAGATGAACGAAGCAGGCGAAAAGCAGGTTCTCAAGACCTGGAGCCGTTCATCAACAATCTTCCCCGACTTTGTCGGCCACACATTTGCAGTTCACGACGGACGCAAGCATGTTCCTGTTTATGTAACAGAAGATATGGTAGGTCACAAGCTCGGCGAATTTGCGCCTACAAGAACCTTCAGAGGTCATGCAGGCTCAAAAACATCAAATAACGGTAAATAATCGGCGAAAGGAGTGTATTAACAATGTCAGATATGGCAATGCAGAGTGTGCCCACAGCAACAGCTAAAGCCACTTATATTCGTATTGCGCCTCGCAAGGTTCAGATTGTGCTTGACTTAATCCGCAATCAGCCCGCAGATAAGGCAATGGCAATTCTCAAGTACACGCCCAAGGCCGCGTGTGAACCCTTGATGAAGCTTTTAAAATCAGCTATGGCAAACGCTGAAAACAACAACAACATGGATGTCAGCCGCCTTTACGTTGCAGAATGCACCGTAAGCCAGGGCCCCACTCTCAAGAGAGTAAGACCCAGAGCACAGGGCAGAGCTTTCCGCATCAATAAAAAGACATCTCACATCACCCTTGTTCTCAAGGAAATGGAATAAGCGAGGAGGAGGTTAAACAATGGGACAGAAAATTAATCCTACCGGTTTAAGAATCGGTGTTATTAAGAACTGGGAATCCCGCTGGTATGCGGCTCCCGAAAAGTTCGGCGATACTCTCGTTGAGGACTACAATCTTCGTGAGTACCTCCTTGAGAAGCTTGCTCCCGCAGGAGTTCCCAAGGTTGAGATTGAGCGTGACGCAAAGAGAGTTTATGTAAACATTCACTGCGCAAAGCCCGGCATGGTTATCGGCAGACAGGGCGCAGAGATTGAAAAGCTCAAAAAGATTTGCGAAAAGAAGCTCGGCGGCAAAGAGGTTTCGCTTAACATTATCGAAATCAAGCAGCCTGACCTCAATGCACAGCTTGTTGCTGAAAGCATTGCTTCACAGCTCGAAAGAAGAATTTCTTACCGTCGTGCTCTCAAGCAGGCTATCGGCCGCGCAATGAAGCTCGGCGCAAAGGGCATCAAGACTCAGGTTTCAGGCCGCGTTGGCGGTGCAGAAATTGCACGTTCAGAAACTTATAAAGAGGGTACAATTCCTCTTCAGACAATCAGAGCCGACATCGACTACGGCTTTGCAGAAGCTAAAACAACTTACGGCCGCATCGGCGTTAAGGTTTGGCTTTACAGAGGCGAAGTTCTGCACGAAAGCAGAAACAACTCTCGCCCCAGAAGACGCAGAGAAGGAGGTAACAAGTAATGCTTTTACCTAAGCGCGTTAAGTACCGCAGAGTACAGAGAGGCAGACTTAAGGGTAAGGCTACAAGAGGTAACACAGTTACTTACGGTCAGTATGGCCTTGTAGCTCTTGAACCCGCTTGGATTACCTCAAACCAGATTGAGGCAGCCCGTATCGCTATGACAAGATATATCAAGCGTGGCGGTCAGGTTTGGATCAAGATCTTCCCCGATAAGCCCATCACAGAGAAGCCCGCTGAAACTCGAATGGGTTCAGGTAAAGGTTCTCCCGAATATTGGGTTGCAGTAGTTAAGCCCGGCAGAGTTATGTTCGAAATCGCCGGTGTTGACAGAGAGCTTGCTGCAGAAGCTATGCGTCTTGCAGCTAACAAGCTTCCTATTAAATGTAAATTTGTTACTAAAGAAGAATTGGGTGGTGAGCAATAATGAAAGCCAGTGAAATCAGAAAACTTTCCGCCGCAGAGCTGGATGCTAAGCTTCTTGAGCTGAAGGATGAGCTGTTCAAACTGCGCTTCCAGCAAGCCG
>JAZNPG010000037.1:0-39485 GCA_045589555.1 Acutalibacteraceae bacterium | reverse complement strand
ATTTAAAAACAATTTCATTTATGCTATAATTAATCGATAATGGATTATTATAGCTTTTTATATTTTTATAAGGTGTTTTATGGCAGACAGAATTACCGAACAGAATAAGAGCGTTCAGAATCGCAGCAAAAAACCGATTATCGCTGCGGTTTCGGTAATCTGCGCCCTTTCGCTGATTATCATTGTTTTTCTTGCTTGCAAAAGCAGTCTGTATCTTGCAATTGCGCAGTATAAAACGGAAAACAATCAATATTCCGAAGCGTTGGAATTGATTGAAGATATTCATACCGAAAAAGCGGAGGCGCTTTCGCTTTATCTCAGCTTAAGAAATGATATCAATGAAAATTATCCCATTCTTCTGACCGATTTTCAGCCATCCATAATTGACGGCTGGACAAATTCGGTATCGCAGGTTGAACAGGTGAAGCATCTTCTCAGCGATGATATCGCATCTCAGGCGGAAACCCTCTCCGCAACGCTTCATCAGGTCAATTCCTGCCTTAAGCAGTATGAACAGATAAGGGGCGACGTTCTTTCTCTCATGGACGTTTTTGCAGAGATGAACAGACTCTATACAAAGGACTTGCAGGGCAATAACACTTCGTTCACCGTTTCAGAGGAAAGAATAAAAGTTTCCGTCTGGGAACAGCAGCTTTCAATTCTGACGAATTTTGCCTATACAGTTCCGAATTATGAGGGCGTCTATCTTCTCAATTATCTTATCAAAGAGGTTGAGGGCGAAACTCTTGAACTGAAAAATGCTATGGATTCCGTTATTGCAAAGGGTTATAAGGAAACTGACGTTATCAGACTCAGCGGTTCGGGTCAGAAACAGTTTCCTGCCATAACCAACAGCAATAATGAATCAGTCAACCTTCTGCAGAAAGAATCATATGAGAAATTCATGTATGAGGGAATCTGCATACAGCTTGCTGAGACACTCGGGGTTTTCTACGAGGTATAGAAAACAAACTGTAAACAATAATTGAATTTTATTTTATTGACAATAATATAAGTATATGGTAAAATAACCTCACAAGTTAAAGGGGAGTAGCTTACGGGTTATCCCGAGCAGTCTGTCAACAACCGTTGCTTTTGCATCTGGCAGACACCCAGATTTTTGGAAGCAAGACCTTTGACAGAGAAATTATTCTCTGTCAGGGTCTTTTTTATATGCATTTTTTCTGCTTGCGTTCTGCTTGCAGGGATTATTATCAGAAAGGAATGAAACCCAATGAAGTTCTATCTTGAACAGGTTGAAAAAGTTTTTGACCATGTTAAGAGCTCCGAAAACGGTATTTCTTCTGCCGAAGCTGAAAAAAGGCTTGCCGAAAACGGCAAGAACAAGCTTGAAGAAGGCAAAAAGAAAACCATGCTCCAGCGTGTAGGCGAGCAGCTTTCCGACCCGATGATTATTATCCTCATAGTTGCTGCAGTTATTTCTGCAATTACAGAGTGGGTTGAGCATGGCTTTGGTTTCCCCACGGATACGGTTATTATTATGGTAGTTGTTGTTATCAACACAGTGCTCGGCGTTCTTCAGGAGAGCAAGGCTGAGGCAGCTATTGAAGCTTTGCAGGAAATGTCTGCGGCAACCTCAAAGGTTCTGCGTGACGGCAAAATCGTTTCCGTTCGCAGCGAAGATCTTGTTGTCGGCGATGTTGTTATTCTTGAAGCGGGCGATGCTGTTCCTGCAGATTGCCGTATTTTTGAATGCGCAAGCATGAAAATCGAAGAGGCAGCGCTTACGGGCGAATCCGTTCCCGTTGATAAGGTTATAGCTCTTCTTAAGGGCGGCGACAACGGCGAAGTTCCCCTCGGCGACAGAAAGAACATGGCTTACATGGGCTCAACCGTTGTTTACGGCAGAGGCAAGGCAGTTGTTGTTGCAACAGGCATGAATACCGAAATGGGTAAGATTGCCGATGCTATCGCTCAGGCTGAAGAAGGTCAGACTCCTCTTCAGATCAAGCTTGCTCAGCTTTCAAAAATTCTTACAAAGCTTGTTCTCGGAATCTGCGTATTCCTTTTCGCATTCCAGATGATTTCCGCATACTTCAAGGGCAGCTTCTCATTTGATATTGTTCTTGACAGCTTTATGGTTGCCGTTTCACTTGCTGTTGCAGCTATCCCCGAAGGTCTTGCAGCGGTTGTTACAATCGTTCTTTCAATCGGCGTTACCAATATGTCAAAGAAAAACGCAATTATCAGAAAGCTCACAGCTGTTGAAACTCTCGGCTGCGCACAGATAATCTGCTCCGATAAAACAGGTACTCTTACTCAGAATAAGATGACTGTTGTTGATCATTACGGCAGCGACGAAGCTCTTATCGCAAAAGCAATGGCTCTTTGCTGCGATGCTTCAATTGATGCTGACGGCGTTGTTACGGGCGAACCCACCGAGGCTGCTCTCGTTAACTTTGCAAACGAACTCGGCATGAACAAGAATGACCTTGTTGCCGCTGCTCCAAGAACAGGTGAAGCTCCCTTCGATTCAGGCAGAAAGATGATGTCAACCGTTCATAAGACTGCTGACGGTATCGTTCAGTATACAAAGGGTGCTCCCGATGAAATCCTCAAGAAATGCTCCTCCGCTCTCATTGACGGTAAGGTTGTTCCTTTCACAGAGGATATCAAGGCAGCTATCCTTGCAGATAACAAGAGAATGGCAGACCAGGCACTGCGTGTTCTTGCCGTTGCTTACAGAAACTATGATGCAGAGCCTTCGGATTATGCTCCCGAAGCTCTTGAAAACAGCCTCACATTTATCGGTCTTACAGGCATGATTGACCCTGCCCGTCCCGAGGTTAAGGCGGCAATTGAAGAATGCCGCTCCGCAGGCATCACACCCATTATGATTACGGGTGACCACAAGGATACCGCTGTTGCAATTGCAAAGCAGCTCGGTATTATCGAAGATGATTCCGCTGCAATCACAGGCGCACAGCTCGATGAAATCAGCGATGAAGATTTTGCTGAAAGAGTAACCGAATTCAGAGTTTATGCCCGCGTTCAGCCCGAGCATAAAACAAGAATTGTTAACGCATGGCGTGCAAAGGGCATGATTACCGCAATGACAGGCGACGGCGTTAACGATGCTCCTTCAATCAAGAGCGCTGATATCGGCGTAGGCATGGGTATCACAGGCACGGATGTTACAAAGAACGTTGCAGATATGGTTCTTGCAGACGATAACTTTGCAACAATCGTTTCCGCAGTTTCCGAAGGCAGAAGAATCTATGATAATATCAGAAAGGCTATCCAGTTCCTTCTCGGTTCAAACCTTTCCGAAGTTCTTTCAATTTTCACCGCAACACTTCTCAATTTCACAATTCTTAAGCCTGTTCACCTTCTTTTCATCAATCTTGTAACAGACAGTATCCCTGCTCTTGCTCTCGGTCTTGAAAAGCCCGAAAGAGATATCATGCAGAGAAAGCCCAGAAACAGCAAGGAAGGCATTTTTGCAGGCGGAATGGGCATTGATGTTTTCTATCAGGGTGCACTTGTAACAATTCTTACTCTTGCAGCCTTCTTTGTCGGCGAATTCATGGAGCTTTATCACAGCTTCGGCGATTTTGCACAGGCAGCAGCAAACTTCCGCTTCACAAACATTGCTGACAGTTCTGACGGAATGACAATGGCATTCCTTACCATGTCAATGTGCGAAATTTTCCACTCTTTCAACATGCGTTCCCAGAGAAGCTCCGTTATCGGCATGTCATTCGGTCAGAAATCGCATAACATCGTTCTTTACGGTGCAATGGTTGCTTCGCTCCTTCTCACAACAGCGATTATTGAAATTCCCGTTCTTGCCAGTGCGTTCGGCTTTATTCCCGCAGGTTCAACAGAACCCGCTCTCACAGCAGCGGAATACGGCATCTCAATCGGTCTTGCATTCCTTGTTATTCCCATTGTTGAAATTGTAAAGGCTGTTCAGAGAGCAATCGCAAAGAAAAAGGCATAAGCCTGAAAAAACAGCATAAATAAAAACGGCTTGCATCGGCGTTATGCCTTTGCAAGCCATTCTTTTTGCTCAGGGAGCGTATTTTGTATTAAAGCTGCTTATTATATCAGGGATATCCTCGTAAAAACCGCCTTCGGCAAACTTTATTTCTCTGTTGCCGTTAAGCAAATATGCAATGCGGAATATTGTATAGTCGGTCAGGCTTAAACCGAGGTTGTTTTTTTCACTGTCTTCATATGCAGAGGGGAAATGAACTCCTGTGTGCGTGTATCCGAATGAAGTAGAAAGACCGCTTTGTAAAAGATAAGAGCCCGTATTGATTTGAATGAATTTAGGGATTTTATCTCTTGCTGTTTTACCCTGTGATTCCGAGATATTCACATATCCGTTTTGGTATGTAACATTGAAAAGGTACGGTTTGAGATATTCGGTGTAATTGCTGTAATCTTTTTCAATCATGGTTATGCATTCGGAAATAATAATGAAATCGGGATAACGTGACTGAAGCTCTTTGAGCGCGTCGAGCGCAGTTTTTCGGGCAGAAACGAGAGCGGAATCTATTTTTTGTTGCCTCATTTTCTGCAAAACATAATATCGCTCCTTTTTTAAAGCATCATCAATAAAGCTCCGACCAGTTATTGCCGTTTATGTCAACTCTTGCAAGATGATCTGAAAAATAATCGTTTTTATAGTATATCATATCGCCGACGATGTTGAGCCTTGCAAGGCTGTCATAATCAAAGGTGTTGAATCGGGTGTCATTACCGTTGATATATTCGAGTTTGGTGTAACCCGTTGCCATAACCGAGCCTATCTGAGCGGTGTTGTAATCAAAATAATAAACGCCGTCGCATACAAATGTTATATTCATTCTGCTTGACTTGTTCTTTTGTGTGAAGGATTTAGATTCAATATTGTAAACAAGCACGTTGTTATCGTCAACAAAAATTACATTGCCCTCGTCAAAATGATATTTTCCGTCTTTGCGGAATGAAAAATCAGAATATGAGATATCTGAGCAGGCTTTTGTATTCACGTCGCAGAGAATAAAGTGCGATGAGTTTTCGGAATCGCTGATAACTGCATAGCCCTGATAAACGCCCTCAAGACGCTGACTCTCGCTCAGGGAATATATATTTTCTTCTGAGTAAATGTTGTCTGCGGAGCGTCTGACTACAGAATAGTTATACTTGTTGTATCCTCTTTGAGTGCCCTGCGCATAGTAGACATATTTGTTTTCAAAATAAAGATTTATTGTTGTGCTGCTTTTGATTTCACATATGGATTCAAAATCGGAGCCGTCGGTTTTGATGCGGCATAATTCGGTGCATGAATTGAAATAAGATGTGAAATATACGTAATTGCCGCAAACGGCGAGGTTAGAGACGGTACTTTGACCGGCATGTATGGATTCTTTTTCGCCTGAATATATGTTTTCTTTTACGATTTCATCTCTGCCGTAATAAACATAATCTCCCTGCTGAGCAACAAAACCGCCGTATTTCAGGTTTTCGCAGGTGTTACCGTCAATATTTATTGAGCCGTCATCATAGCTATCGGTGATTTCGGAATCGTATGTTTCGGCGTTGTTTCCGTTTACTATGGCATCAATAATAAAGCAGGCGGCAACGGCAACAGCAATCAGCACTGCAATTGATACAATGGCGATGATTATTCTTTTCTTTGTTTTAGGATTCCTGTTTTTCTTTTGCTTTCCGGCCTGATTTTCATTTGATGGGGGACTCGGCATCAGATCGCCGAAGGGCGTATCATTGAAAGACGGCGAATCAAATGACGGCGGCTGCGATTGCACCGCTTCGGGGGCTGCAACGGTTGTGTAACCGCAAATGGGGCAAAATTCTGAATCTGACGGGATACTGTTACCGCATTTTCTGCAAAACATAATATCGCTCCTTCAAGTCTTGTATAGAATAACTCATTATATTATAAGATACAAGAAATTTGATTTCGGTTCATTTTTGCCCCGTGAAACGGAATGATTATTTTCTTTTGCGTCTTTTGAAATCGGACTGAATCGGCGCTGCCCAGTCCGAAGCAACGGAGCTGCAGCACCTCATATGCGAAACGGCTTTGCTGACAGCTTCAAAATTGACCTGAGTGCCCTTACTGTCGCAGTTGTAATCAACCGCTCTGTCAGCTGAAATTCCGTAGCGGCTTGCGGTTTCAACTGCATCGATGTTAGCGCCGAGGAAGATGAATTCCCAGCCGTTTTTTTCTTTTTTGCGTGTAACCGCCTTTTTAACCTCATCGGCGGAGAACTTTTTGCTCGCATTCTCCATGCCGTCGGTGATAATAACAAAGAGCGTGTTTTCGGGCACATCCTCGGGGCGGATATATTTATGAATCATCTCGATATGGTTTATTGCTCCGCCCAGAGCATCCATAAGCGCCGTGCAGCCGCCGACGGTGTAATCCCGTTCGGTCATGGGCTTAACGTCGGAAATATCAACTCTGTCGTGGATAACCTTTGTGTCACCGTCGAAAAGAACGGTTGAAACATATGCTATGCCCGCTTCTTCTTTCTGCTTTGCCAGCATGGAGTTGAATCCGCCGATTGTGTCTGCCTCAAGACCGTGCATTGAGCCGCTTCTGTCAAGGATAAATACGAGTTCGGTAATGTTGTTTTTCATAATAAAAACCTCCTGTAATAAGTTGCTGTTTTTAACTTGCAAGCTTATTATAGGAGGTTTTGCTTTCTGTTTGGTCGCATTGAAAGCGACATTTTCAAACGCCCAGCAGCGGCTGGTCAAACTCGAAAAGAGTTTCGTTTATTTCAAAGGTGTCATATATACCGTTGAGAATGAAATATTCAATTATTATATCAAATTTGTTGCTGTGGGAGAGTGTGAAGCCTGCTTTTGAGAGAAGGCTCTGGGTTTCGGACAGATTCAGCTCAAGCGCAATCGCAAACGCAATGGCGGTTGTTTTTCTCGGCTGATACGAAATATTGTTTTTGATTTTGTTGAAAAGCTTTCTGTCGATATTCGCTTTTTTGTAGGCTTCAACATCCGTCATGCCCTTTTCGTCAATGAGCCTCAGAAGCGATTGGGAAAAAGATTCGTCAAGCTCGAAAAACGGAAAATGAGGGGCGGCATCAGACGGTGCGCTTTGGAAAACGGGTAAAGCTGATGCATCGGAAGCATTTTCCGCAACAGTTTTTTTGTTTTTAAAAAGGTGCCTTTTCTCTCTTTCGGGAGGAAGAGGAGCATGTTTCTGCTGCGGTAAAACAGGAGCAGGGAAATTGTTGCAGATTTCTGCGTTATATCTGCGCCTCGGGTCATCATATTCCGCCTGAGCATTTGAAATATATTCCGCAACGGAATCAAAGCGGCTTTTGCTTATCTCAAAGGAGCTTTTGTCAAAAACAACAAGATAAACCTGCATCTCATTGCTTTTAAGAAATTTTCCGATGCTCTCGCTCGCTATTCTGATAGCTTCAGCCTTGGGGTAGCCGTAAATTCCGCCCGAAATAATCGGAAAAGCTATGCTTTCAAGCTTGTATCTTTTTGCAAGCTCAAGGCTTGATGAGTAGCACGAGCGCAGGGCTTTTTCTTCGCCGCTTTTGCCGCCGCTCCATACGGGACCGACGGTGTGGATGATATATTTTGATTTGAGCTTACCTGCAGGAGTTATAACGGCATCGCCTGTTGCGCAGCCTCCGATTTTTTCGCATTCGGCACGCAAAAAATCTTCGCCCGCTGCTTTGAAAATCGCTCCGCAAACACCTCCGCCCTGTCGGAGCGCTTCGTTGGCGGCGTTAACGATGGCATCCGTTGCCATATTAATAATATTGTTTCTTACTATTATAAGCGGCATAATTTCACCTCATTCGATTTTATTTTACCATAAAAGCACGAAAGTGTCGAGAAGATATGTTGTGTTTTGAAGAAAAATATGTTATTCTATCCGAAGAAAAACAATTGCGGAGGTAGTTTATGTTTTCACGCATCAACAGCATGGGGCTTTTCGGAGTTGACAGCTATATGGTCGGCGTTGAGGTTGACTGCGGTCAGGGTCTGCCGAGAATAGATATAGTCGGTCTGCCCGATGCTGCCGTTAATGAATCGAAAAACAGAGTGCGTTCCGCAATCAAAAACAGCGGTTTCACATTCCCTTCAAGCCGTGTGACGGTTAATCTTTCACCTGCTGATGTGCGCAAAGAGGGCTCGGTTTATGATTTGCCGATATTCATTGCCGTTATCAAGGCGATGGAGCAGCTCAAGGCAGATATTGATGACTGCGCTTTTATCGGTGAGCTTTCGCTTGACGGGCTTGTCAGAAGAGTCAACGGCGCTCTGCCGATGGTTATAAGAGCTAAAAACAGCGGCATAAAAAGAGTTTTTGTGCCTGCTGCAAATGCAAGGGAAAGCTCGGTTGTTGAGGGCGTTGAGGTATACGCGGTAAACCATGTCAGGGAGGTTACGCAGCATCTCACCGGTGAGAATCCGCTCACTCCCGTAAAATTTGATACGGCGGTCAATGCGGAAAATCTTGCGGCGATGCCTGATTTCAAGGATGTTATGGGTCAGCAGGAGGCGAGATATGCGCTCGAGATAGCTGCCTCGGGCGGTCACAACATAATAATGGTCGGACCTCCAGGCTCAGGTAAGAGTATGCTTGCCAAAAGGCTGCCGTCAATTTTGCCCGATATGACGTTTGAGGAGAGCCTGCAGACAACAGAGCTTTATTCAATTGCGGGCGTTTTGCCCGAAGGGGTTTCACTTATGACGCAGCGCCCATTCCGCTCGCCTCACCATACGGTTTCGCCTGCAGGTCTTTCGGGCGGCGGAGCGATTCCGAGACCCGGCGAAATTTCGCTTGCACATAACGGCGTTCTTTTTCTTGATGAGCTGCCGGAGTTTTCACGCATTGCAATGGAGGTTTTGCGCCAGCCTATTGAGGACAGCAAGGTTACTATTTCAAGAGCGAGCGCATCGCTTACTTATCCCTGCTCCGCAATGATAGTTTGCGCAATGAATCCGTGCCCCTGCGGCTTTTACGGTCATCCGAAGCGAAAATGCACCTGTCCCGATGGAGCAGCAAAGCGTTACCTTGCGAGGGTTTCGGGACCTCTGCTTGACAGAATCGATATACATATCGAGGTACCTCCCGTTGATTTTGAAAAGCTTTCGAGCCGTGTGCCGTCGGAAAGCTCTGCGGAAATCAGGGCAAGGGTCAACGCTGCGAGAAAGATTCAGCAGGAGAGGCTTAAAGGCAGCGGTGTGAGCTGCAATGCCAAAATGGATGCTGCAATGACAAGGGAGTTCTGCCGACCTACGCCGAAAGCAATGGTGATGCTCGAACAGGTTTTCGAAAAGCTTGATTTTTCGGCAAGAGCCTATGATAAAGTGCTCAGGGTTGCAAGAACGATTGCCGACCTTGAAAATGAGGCATCAATTGATGTTCAGCATATTTCAAGAGCTGTTCAGTTCAGAAGCTTGGACAGAAAGTTCTGGCGAAAATAAAAAATGCGGCGGCCTCACTAAGCGAAAAACAAAATATAAGTAGGGGCGACCCTATGTGGTCGCCCGTAAACAATCCGCAAATAATCCGTAAATAAAAGCAACAGGCTTGCATCGGTTAACAACCTTTGTAAGCCTGTTTATTGTTTCTTTTTAGCCGTTTTTTTCGATTCGACGTATTTTTATACGCCTGTCATCGGAAGAAAAACGGCTTTTTCATCTTATTGAGTCAGCCCCTTGGCTATTATATCATATCGTCAAATTCAATCAGCTTATTGTTTGTGCCCGATTCGATAATTGCTTCGATAAGGCGCATGAGTCTGCGCTGCTGATTGTGGGTAACGATGATATCCTCTTTGCCTTCAAGGTGGGCGAAAACATTTTTATAGTATTCTACCCAATCGGTTTTCTCGATTTCAAGAGGATAGGTTTTGATGGTGTCATCTGTTCGGGGCGCCATGGTTTTGGTTATGCCTGCGCCTGCAACAATGGGAACGGCGTCACGGTTTTCCCAATCGCTCACCTTAACGATTTTGCCGTTGAAATCCCAGTCGGATATAACAGCTGTGCCGTTTTCGCCGAGAACATACCAAAGCGGCAGTTCGATGAAGTTACTGGTTGCAACCTCAACAAGGAACGAAAGACCGTCATCAAAAATGAGCGTTGCCCTGAAGCCGTCGTCACACTTTTCGTTGGTGACATAAGTAAGCTCGGCGTAAACCGAAACAAGCTTTCTGGGCATGGTCATCATAAGCGCCTGGTCGAGCAGGTGAATGCCCCAGTCAAGCAGCATTCCGCCGCCGTGCTCAGGCTGATTGCGCCAGTCGCCGGGGATTCCTCTTGAGCCGTGAACTCTTGATTCGATGCGGAAGACCTTGCCCAGTGTGTTTTCCGCCATAAGTCTTTTAACCGTCAGGTAATCCTGATCCCAGCGTCTGTTCTGATGAACGGTGAAAAGCTTGCCGCAGCGGTTTGCGCATTCAATCATTTCGTTGAGCTCGCGGCTATTCATGGCAACGGGTTTTTCGCTTATAACGTTTTTACCTGCTTCAAGAGCGGCAATTGCGATTTCTTTATGATAATCGTTGGGAGTTGCGATTGTTACAAGGTCAATGCGTTCATCGGCGAGAAGCTCTTCCCTTGAAGCGAAAGAGTGAATGCCTTTTTCTTCGGCAACCTTGCCTCTTTCAGGGTTGATATCATAAATGCCGATGAGCTCTGCATATTCGCCAAGCTCCTCTTTGATTTTTCTTGTGTGCCAGCCACCCATTCCGCCGTAGCCGATAACTGCACAGCCGAATTTGTTGTTAACCATAGTTTTTCGCCTCGATTTAATGAATGATCACACCCACCACATTTCACCTGTGGATTCGGTGAGAATAATGTTCTTGAGGAACGAAACTGCCTTTGAAAGACCTTCGTTCTGGCTCATGAGAGAGTCCTCGTGCTCAATGCTGATTGCATAGTCATAGCCGACCATGCGAAGGTTGGAGATAATCTCTTTCCAATAAGCGTTGTCATTGCCGTAGCCGATGGTACGGAAAATCCATGAGCGGTTGATTTCATCGCCGTAGGGCTTGTTATCAAGCACGCCGTTGACGGCGGTGTTATATTTATCGATTTTTGTATCCTTTGCGTGGAAATGGAAGATTGCATCGCCGAGCTTGCGGATGCAGGCAACGGGATCCATACCCTGCCAGATAAGATGGCTGGGGTCAAAGTTTGCGCCGATTTCGGGGCCTACCGCCTCACGGAGACGGAGCAGGGACTCTGTATTGTAAACACAGAAGCCGGGGTGAAGCTCAAGGGCGATTTTGTTAACGCCGTGAGCCTTTGCAAACTCAACAAGGTCTTTCCAATAGGGGATAAGAACCTCGTTCCACTGCCAATCAAGGATTTCGCCGAAATCGTTGGGCCAGGGGCAGGTTACCCAGTTGGGGTATTTTGCCGTTTCGCAGTCGCCGGGGCAGCCCGAGAAGGTGTTGATCTGGTGAAGTCCGAGCTTTTCTGCAAGCAGGATAGTGTTTCTGATGGTCTTATCATAGTCAGCGGCGATTTCCTTGTTGGGATGAACAGGGTTGCCGTGGCATGAAAGAGCGCTGATTTCAACATCGTATTTTTTCAGAAGAGCTTTGAATTCTTCAAGCTTTGCTTCGTCAGCAAGCAGCTCTTCGGGGTTTGCATGGGCATTGCCGGGATATCCGCCGCAGCCGATTTCAACCATTTCGATGCCGAGAGATTTGAAATATTTGAGTGCCTCTTCAAGAGAGAGGTTTGAAAGCAGAGTTGTAAAAACACCGAGTTTCATTTATTGTTCTCCTTATTTAAAAATAGAAAATGAGTGCAACTGAAAACAGAATCCGGATGTGGGCTTTGCCCACCCTTAACTCTTCAATTTTCACTATTAATTATTCACTCATACAATGCTTTTAAGATATTTGAGGCTTCTTGCGATATCCTCAAGACCTGTGGGTACGGGGTCATCGTTTTCAACAATGAGCCACTCCATGCCGATATCCTTTGCGGCTTTTACAACTGTGGGAATATCGCAGTTGCCTTCGCCGAGAGCCTTGGGCTTGCCGTCGATACCGTCTTTAACGTGAAGATGAACAATGTTATCCTTTTTATCTGTAATCAGCTTATAGTTATCCTCGCCTGCATGGAAGCTCCAGTATGTATCAATCTCAAGGGAGCATCTTTCGCCGATAACGTTGATGGGTAGCTGACCGTTTTCAAGCGGGATGAATTCCTCGCAATGGTTATGGTAATAAACCTTCATGCCGTATTTTTCCATGGCATATTTTTCGGCTGCGCCGAGCACATCGCCCGTGTTGACGGATTCTTCCATAGTTGAATGAGGTGCACCGCCAACACCGACAGCCTTAACGCCGAGAGCGTGCTGGAATTCGATTGTTTCTTCAAGCTTATCGGGTTTGAAATCATCAAGACCGATATGACCGCCGACTGCAACAAGACCGATTTCGTCAAGCTTTGCTTTTATTGTTGCGGCATCGGTATCGAAATAGCCTGCGAATTCAACGCCGTCATAGCCGATTTTTTTGATTTCTTCAAGTGTACTTAAAAGTGTTTCCGTATTGTTGATATGGTCTCTTACGGAGTAAACCTGAACTGCAATTTTCATTGTTTTACCTCTTAGTCATTGTTGATATAAACGGGCTGACCTGTTTTTGCGGATTCGTAGATTGCCTCAAGAATCTGAGTTACAACCATTGCCTGCTCGGGCTTTGTGCTTACTTCCTTATCGTTGATAACCGCATCGTAGAATGCGCGGCATTCAAGCTCTGCGGGGTCATCGCTGCAGCCGTCATAGAAAGCAACTCCGCCTGCATCAAAGTTGGGCTTTTCAATAACCTGTCTGCCGTTCTTTACATAGTTAAGGCGAAGGTCATCAAACATATCTGCGCCGCCCTTTGTGCCTGCAAGAAGGGTTGAAGCTTCGATGGGGTCGGCAATGTTGATTGCCCAGCTGGATTCAACGCTGATTGTTGCGCCGTTTTCCATAACAACGAAACCGAAAGCGGAATCTTCAACTGTGTATTTTTCGGGGTCCCAGTCACCCCATGCGTTGGCGGTGTTTTTCTGGTCACCGAGTTTTTTGTATTTTGTGCCTACAACCATTTTGGGCTTGTAGTTATTCATCATCCAGAGAGTGAGGTCAAGAGCGTGGGTGCCGATATCGATGAGGGGACCGCCGCCCTGCTCGTATTCGTTAAGGAAAACGCCCCATGTGGGAACAGCTCTTCTGCGGATTGCAAGGGCTCTTGCGTAGTAGATTTCGCCGAGCTCACCGTTATCACAGCACTGCTTGAGATAGAGCGAATCATCTCTCCAGCGTGACTGATAGCCGATGGAAAGCTTTTTGCCTGTTCTTACCGATGCTTCATACATTGCCTTTGCCTCGGCATAGGTTTTTGCCATGGGCTTTTCGCAAAGAACATGCTTGCCTGCTTCAAGCGCATCAATCGTTATGAAGCTGTGGGAGCGGTTGGGGGTACAAACGTGAACGGCAACAATGCTCTCATCCTTGAGAAGCTCTTTGTAGTCCGTATAAATTTTAGCGTCAGCCGAGCCGTATTTTTTTGCTGTTTCAACTGCTCTCTCTTCAATGATATCGCAGAAAGCAACGGGCTCAAGAAAATCAATGTTAGAAATGGCTCTCAGATGTTTTCCGTTAGCGATGCCGCCGCAGCCGATAATACCGATTTTGATTTTTTCGCTCATAAGAAAATCTCCTTTGCGTTGAACAGATTTTGTTCTGATATTCAAGGTGCTTTTTATGCGTTAAAGCGATAAACTCACCATATACCTTTATTATACTTAATATGTAAGCTATTTCAAGAATAATATTTTTTCGTGAGTGTAAATTTTTAAGCTGTATTTTTGGGCAACATTAACAAAAAAACGGAGTATTGACACTCCGTTTAATCTGAAGAAATTTTTTAATTGTTATTTGGGAACATAAACTCTTTTGACCAGCAGATTTTCAGGGTCACGCACTTCTCCAAGCCCGAGAAAAACGCCGTCGGGGTCAAAAACTTTATAGTACCCGAGCATTTTCGGGCACTTGATTCTGTTAAGGTCAAGCTCACCGCCGTTTGAAAAGCGTTTTGCCTGAGCCTGAGTAACGCAGACCGAAGGGTAAAGCGCAAGCGCATTTTCAACAGGGATAAGCAAGCTTTCAAGTGTGCCGTTTGCGGCGGCTTCTTCAAGCTGCTCAACCGTTACCGAATCGTTAACGCTGAAGCCGTTTGCCTTTGTTCTGCGAAGCTCCGTGAGCACCGCACCGCAGCCGAGTTTTTTGCCGATATCGTCAATGAGAGTTCTTATATAAGTGCCTGATGAGCAGGAAACCGAGATTTTATATTCGTTTGCTTCTTCGTCTGATTCAAGCAAATCGGCGGAATAAACGGTTACGGTTCTTGCCTGCCGTTCAACCTCAATTCCCTTACGGGCAAGGTCATAAAGCCTCTGACCGTTAACGGAAACTGCGGAATACATCGGCGGAAGCTGGCTGATTTCTCCCGTGAAGCTGCCGAGAGCTTCGAGAACATCTGCCTTGCCGACGGTTACGGGACGAGTTTCAACAACCGTTCCCGTTATATCGAGAGTATCGGTGACCGTGCCGAGGCGGAACGATGCCAGATATTCTTTGTCATGGCTCGGAAGAAGCTCACAGAAACGGGTTGCTCCGCCGAGCATAACCGTCAGAACGCCCGTTGCCATCGGGTCGAGCGTACCGCTGTGGCCGCATTTCTTTTCGCCGCAGATTCTGCGCACTCTTGCAACAGCCCCGAAGGAAGTTATATCTTTGGGTTTATCAAGAATAATTATACCTGTCATAATTATGCCCTTTCGGAATTGATAAAGGGATTATAACATAAAACGGCCGGCGTTTCAAGAACAGGTTATAAAGGGAAATCCGAAAGAGCTTTGAATTCATATCCGCTTTCACGGGCAAAATCTATTATTCTGCCCAGAGCTTCGGCGTTATCGGGCGAAACGGAGTGCAGCAGAATAACCGCACCCGGATGCAGACGTGAGGTTACCTTTTCAAAAGCGTAATCGCCGCCTTTTGTTTTTTCTACGTCCCAGTCTGCATAGGAGCATGACCAGAAAGCGGTTTTATATCCCATGGAGTTCACAAGGTCGAGCGAATTTTCGCTGTATGCACCTTCCGGAAAGCGGAAAAAGCACGGCACATAGCCGAATTCGCTCCGCAGATAATTTTCGCATTCCAGAATTTCGCCTGCCATTTTTTCGCGGGAGATTTTTGTGAAATCGGCATGATTTGCAGAGTGGTTTCCTACAATGTGACCCTCATCAATCATCCGCCTGATAAGTGCAGGCTCTGACTCGATGTGGTCAAGAGTGCAGAAAAATGCGGCAGGCACATTTTTTTCTTTGAGAGTATCAAGGATTATTGATGTGCAGCCGTTTTCCCAGCCGCAGTCGAAGGTAAGATAAAGCACCTTTTCTTTTGTGACGGTATCGTAGCAGAATGCTCCGAGATCAAGCGAAGAAAAGTATTGCTGAGCCTGAACGGAAATGCTGTGCGGCTGCGAATTTTTTGCAACACCGTAGCTGTGCTCTTTTCTTTCGGTTGAAAGACCTCTTGAATTATCGGGGTCGGGCACCTCGAATATTCTTGCGGATAATGAGCCTGAGGAGGGTCGCTGCGTATCGGCAACGCTTACCTTTGCCTCGGCATCGTATTCTTCCAGAGTGCTTCTTCCCGAGCAGGAGGAAAGCACGGTTATCGCCGCCATAAGAAGCGGCAAAAGCTTTTTGTTAATATTTATCACCTTGCTTTATTTCTGATGTTCATGTATAGTATTCCGTGTTAAACGGTTTTTATCGAAAAAAATAATTTTTTTCGTAAATTGTGCAACAAAAATCATTTCATTGAACACTTATTTAATGAAAGCGTAAGGAGGGTCGATTTTGAGCGCTCAGATAAACGAACTCGTTACTCTTGCGAAAAACGGTGACGCCGAAGCATTCGGCGAGCTGTATGAGCTTTATTACAAAGAAATGTTTTATTATGCCTGCTGTGTAACAGGCAGCGATGAGCTGGCGCAGGATGCCGTGTCGGAAGCGGTTCTTGCGGCGTTCAGGCAAATCGGCTCTTTGAAAAAGGCGGAAGCATTCAAAGGATGGCTCTTTAAGATTCTTTGCGCCTCTTGCAAAAGGCATTACACACAAAATCAACATAAAAGAACGCTCGTTTACCTTGACAGCGATGAGCAGAGCGTTGATGAGCCTGCACAATCGGATGACCTTGATTTATCGGTCGATATGAAGCAGGCGCTGTCAAAGCTTGCACAGGAAGAACGTGAAATCGTTCTGCTCAGCGTTATCTGGGAATACAGAAGCCACGAAATTGCGGATATTCTGGGCTGCAATGCGGCAACGGTGCGTTCAAAGCTCAGGCGTGCATTAAAGAAAATGCGGAGCATGCTTGATGAAAACACAATGAAAGGGGGGTGAAAAGATGAAGAAAAACGATATGCAGATTGAAAACCTGATAAGAGAAGGTATTAAAAACACCGATGTTCCCGAGAACTTAAGGAAAGAGAATATTGTTGAAATGCTTAAAGAGCAGAAGGATTTTTCCGATAAAACGGGCAGCGTGGTCAATATCGATGCGGCAAGGGACACCGCATCAAAACGGGGAGCTTCGGTTGTTACCCTTCGCAGAATGGCAACTGCGGCTGCTGCGTTCGTAATCGTTATAGCCTGCGTGCTGTTTGCGAGAATGAACACAGGAGTCAGAGTTATCAGAACAGAGCCTGAATTCGAAAATTACAATTCCGAAAATCTTATCATCGGCGTAAGCAGTTATGATGAGGTTGAAAAAGCGGTTCAGAATGTTTTGCAGAAGGCTGAAAATGTACCTGCATCAACCCGGAAGCCGTCGGATAAAGAGCAGGCTTCCTCAAAAGTGACGCAGGCTCAGTCAGGTCAGCAGGGCAGCAGCGGATATGTTATTGATGATTCGGTTATTCTTGAAACTGCAGTCAGCGCTTACAATGCAGGCGGTGATTTCATAGAAGAAATTACGGGTCTTGAAGCGGATATCGTCAAAAACAACGGCGAATATCTCTTTATCGTAACTACGGGTGAAGATGCTTCAACGGGCGGAAACGTTGAGCTTATCAGAGTTGTCAGAGCCTTGCCTGCCGAAGAAATGTCGGTTGTTTCAACAATAGTTCTTTCGGATAACAGCAGCGCCAAAAATATCGATGAATGCGCTGAAATCTATCTCAAGGATAACAAGCTCGTTGCGATAATGCGCAGAAACGCATATGTTATGGAGGATAACGCAGCGTTTGACAAGCATTCAACGGTTGCTCTTTTCTATGATATCGGCAAGCCTGATGCTCCCGTAAAGCTTCGCGAGCATATTCAGGACGGCAAATATCTTACTTCCGGAATTTCCGAAAGCGGAGGTCTTTATCTTATCACCGAGAAATCCGTTACCGCTTCAGAGAAGGATTCCATTCCTTCCTTCAGCATAAACGGCGTTGAAACCAAGCCGGGTACGGATGATATATTTATGGCGATGAATGACCCCGAAGCGGCATTCACATTTATTACAGTTACAGATATCAACGATTTGACTAAGCCGACGGGCTGCCTCGCATTTTTCGGCAGCAACAGCGGCAGACTTTATATCAGCGGAGATTCCGTGCTGCTTTCAAGAAGCTTCATTTCGGTTGAAGCCGATGAAAACGGAAACCATGAGAATCTGACCGAGATTTACAGATTTGATATCAACGCATCGGGCGCTGAATTCATGGGCTCATATGCAGTCAACGGAACGCTTTCGGGTAAGCCCGAGGTTGACAAGGCAAAAGGATGGCTTGCCGTTGTTTCAACCGATTCCGAAGCAACAAGCCTTTATGTTCTTAACGAAAAAATGGAGTTTGTAAGCGGACTTCAGGGAATTTTCCCCAACGAGAAAATAGAAGGCGTAAAATTCTTCGGCGTAAACTGCTACATTGTTTCGGGCGAGAAATCCGAAACAACAATGATAATTGATCTCACTAATCCCGAAAAGCCGCGAAAAATTGCAACTCTTTCAACTCAAGGACTTGCAGGCAGGCTTTTCAGAGCAGGCGATGAGCTGCTCATTAATGTTGACGGTTCAAAGGGCGGCGAAGTGCTCAAGGATATCAGTGTTTCCCTCCTTGACCTGAGCGACCCTCTTAATCCCGGAAGCCTTGATTTATATAATCTTTCGGGCGTTTATGACGGCTCAACGGTTTTTGACAGCAAGAGCATAATGGTTATGGCTGAAGAAAAGCTTCTCGGCATTCCCGTTATCCGCACAGACCCATCAACGGGTGAGGCTGTTTCGGCTTACGCGCTCTTTGAGTTTTCAAACAGCGATATCAAGCCCATCGGTTATTTCAACCATGAAACAAAATCCGACGGCGAAACCGCAGTCAGAGGCACATGCATCGGCGATATATTTTACAGCGTTTCAGGCAGCAAGGTTGTTGCTTTTTCAATAAGCGGCGAAGCAAGACTTGCCAGCGTTGAACTTAAGTAATCAGCTTGAATTTCCACAGCCCGATACGGATGGAAGGGATGTCGGCAAACGCCGGCCGTGTGGATTTTTCATAAACCGCCGCACCCTTGGGGAAGGGTGCGCAGAAGGCGGGGACAAAGATGGAGTGGTTGGCGGAGCCGAAGGCACAGCGGCTCCGCCGACGCACGGATTATAAATCGTCCGCATCCTGAACGGGGATATCGTCATCGGCATCATAAGGTACGCCCGTGTAGCTGCCGTTTACATCCGATGGGATTTCTTCAAACGGCTCTGACGAATCAATCGGAGCGTTGGTAGGGAAGCGGCGGTAGGCTTTTTTATCGTTTCGAAAACTGAAGGACATAAAAAGCTCCTTTCAAATAGATTGTTATTATATTTTCCCGGTTCAGGCAGAATATTCTGCTTGACAAATCTCCTTGTATGAGTTAATATTAACGTGTATATTTTTGTTCTAATCAAAAAAAGAAAAAAGGATGGTAATTCAAAATGAAAAAGACACTCTCATTACTGTTCGCAATCGTTTTTGCAGCAGTAGCAATCTGCACACTCACAATCTCTGCTTTTGCTGAGCCCGATTCAGCAACTCAGGCAACAGAAGCTGCTACACAGGCTACTGAAGCTCCCACAGCAGAACCCACCACAGAGCCCACAACAGTTGACCTTGAAGATCCCAGAGATACAACAAAGGCTACCGAAGCTCCCACAGCAGATGATAACAAAACAACTGCAGCAAACGTTTCTGTAGCTACAACTGCAGCAGGCACTGATGTTGTTACAAACCCCTCAGGCGTAACATCAATCGATGACGGCGACGTAGCAACAACAAAGACTCCCGCTCCCGTTGATAACGATATCCCCAGCACAGGCAGCGGCATCGTTGTTCCCGCAGTTGCTCTTCTTGCTCTTGCAGGCGGCGTTGCAGTAGCAGTTAAGTCAAAGAAGGACTAATAATTTAACAGCAAAGAACAGCCCGTTCCGTTAATCCGGAGCGGGCTTTTGCTTTTTGTAATCCAATTGTAATATATAAAAATAATTTTAATCTTTACAATTGGAATGTTTTTAGTTATAATACATTGTGAAATACTACGCATTAGGAGAAAATTTATGATTCAGTTTGAAGAATTAAGGCTTTCGGTTCTTGAATATGAAGAAAAATTAAAGCAGCTTCGTGATGCTCTCGGTCTCGATGCCATGAGCAAAGAGGCGGCAGAGCTTGAGGAGCAGACTGCTCAGGACGGATTCTGGAATGACCTTGCAAATTCGCAGAAGGTTCAGCAGAGAATCAGCCAGCTCAAGAATAAAATAAATGCATACAATTCCCTTGAGGGTGAATATAACGATGCGCTTGTTCTCATCGAGCTTGCAGATGAGGCGGAAGACCTTGAAATGCTCGATGAATGCAAGGAGGCGGTTAACGGCTTTATCTCAAAGCTTGATGCCATGACTCTGAGCACCCTTCTTTCAGGTGAATACGATTCAAAGAACTGCATTCTCACATTCCATGCAGGTGCAGGCGGCACAGAGGCTCAGGACTGGAACCAGATGCTTGTCAGAATGTATCAGCACTGGGGCGAAAAGCACGGCTTCAAGGTAAGCATGATTGACTTCCTTGACGGCGACGAAGCGGGTCTTAAGTCAGCGGTTCTGCTTGTTGAGGGCGAAAATGCTTACGGCTATCTCAAGGGCGAAATGGGCGTTCACCGTCTTGTAAGAGTTTCACCCTTTGACGCTTCGGGCAGACGCCACACATCGTTTGCTTCGCTTGAGGTTATGCCCGAAATCGATGATACCGTTGAGGTCGAAATCAACCCTGATGACCTCAAGATAGACTATTACCGCTCCAGCGGTGCGGGCGGTCAGAAGGTTAACAAAACATCGTCTGCCGTTCGTATTACTCATATCCCCACAGGCATTGTCTGCGCATGTCAGGTTGAGCGCAGCCAGCATCAGAACAGAGAAGTTGCAATGAAGATGCTGAAATCAAAGCTTATTGAAATCAAAGAGCGCGAGCATCTTGACAAGATTGACGATATCAAGGGCGAACAGAGAGAAATCGCATGGGGCAGCCAGATCCGCTCCTATGTTTTCATGCCCTATACCCTTGCAAAAGACCATCGCACAGGCTTTGAGGCAGGCAATATCAACGCTGTTATGGACGGCGATATTGACGGCTTCATCAACGCATATCTTAAAATGGAATCGTTGAAGAACTGATTGTTCAGAGAAAAGGTAATAGTGAAAAGTGAATAGTTTCGGGTGGGCTCTGCCCACACCCGATCTTTCATATGCGGAGCCTGTGATTAATTGTTCACTGTTCATTATTCGCTAAACCGTATAAAGGGAGGCGGCGGAATGGAATTCATTGATATAACCAGAAGGTTTTTCAGCAGCGAGGTTTATCCCGGTGACCCAAAGCCCGAGGCAGAGCAGATTGCCGAAATCGGCAAGGACTCCGAGTGCAACCTCACGGTTGTTCACGCATGCGTGCATAACGGTACCCATGCCGATGCGCCGCTTCACTTTCTCCCCAACGGTACGCCCATTGACGAAATGGTGCTCGATGCTTATATCGGACCGTGCACGGTTATTGCAGTGCCGGGTGGCGTTATAACGGGAGATTATGTTGACAGACATTTCCCCAAGGATTGCAAAAGGCTCCTTGTCAAAGGCGGCGGCAGAGCCTTCTTTATGGATTCTTCCGCACAGGAGCTTGCCGACAGAGGCTTGCTGCTCATAGGTACGGATTCGTTATCTGTAGGCAGCAAGGGTAACCAGACAGGACCTCACAGAGCTTTCCTGAGCGAGGGAGTTGCAATTCTTGAAGGACTTGATTTGACGAGGGTTGAACCCGGAGAATATTTTCTTTTTGCTCCGCCTGTTCCCTATGACGGGCTTGACGGCGCACCCGTAAGAGCTGTTCTGATTTCAGATTATATTTTCTGGTCAAAAAAATAAAAATACAGATTACATCTGCCATCCGAGGTGTAAAATGAAACGCATATTTGATTTTACGGTGAGCCTGCTGCTCATCATAATTCTTTTCCCCGTGTTTCTTATAGTTGCCTTTATCGTGCTTATTGATTCGGGTTATCCCGTTATCTTCAAGCAATACCGAGTAGGCAAGGATAACAAGCTGTTTTATATCTATAAATTCCGTACAATGAAGGTCAACACCCGCAACACTTCTACCGATGACCTCACGGAAGCGGATGCCGTTATAACCAAGAGCGGACGCATTCTGCGCAAAACGAGCCTTGATGAGCTTCCCCAGCTTTTCAATGTTCTTACGGGCAAAATGAGCTTTGTCGGACCCAGACCTCTGATTCCCGAGGAAAAGGAAATCAGAATAATCCGCAAGGAGTATAATGTTTATTCCGTGCGCCCGGGTATAACGGGTCTTGCTCAGGTTAACGGCAGGGATATGCTCTCTGCAAAAGAAAAAGCCCTGTTCGACAAAGAATATGTCGAAAAACAGAGCATGTTACTTGATATTAAAATAATGTTCAAAACTGTTGCGGTTGTTCTTAAAAGAGAAAACATTTCAGAAGGCGGAGAGGCAGGCAACTCACGCAATCCCTAAATATTCCTCGAGGCATTCGCCGCTTGCCTCCATTTCTTTTGCGGCTTCAACGCCAACATATCTCCAGTGCCAAGGCTCATAGATAATTTTGGTTATATCCTGCTTATCTTCGGGGTAACGGAGAATGAAACCGTAGTCTGCGGCGTTTTCGCAAAGCCACTCGAATTCTTCTGTTTCCTCAAAATTCTGCTCAAGGCTGCATATATCCATGGCAAGACCTGCGTTATGCTCGCTTGTGCCGGGAGGAAGAATGACTTTTGCCGCTTTCTGCGTTGCTTCAACCTTATCGTAGCCCATATCCATATAGGTGTTTATTTTTCTTTCAAAATTATTAGTCTGACGCTGAACTGAGCGGTATCCGGAAATCGGCACAAGGTGAATGCCGTCTTCATATGCCGCTTTATACATTTCATTATAATAAGGCGCAACTCTTTCATCGAGATACATATCATCGTAACCGCCCTCAACCGCATTCGCAAGCTTGGGCTTATAGCCGTCAGGCAGAATGTAATCGCGGTTAACAAGAATCAAACGCCAATCAGAAACCTCCATGTTTGCATAGGCAGGCATAAATCCTGCATAGGAATAAGCGTAATCATCTACGTTAACAACGGTTTCAACAATTTCATCGCCGATTTCTTCGGGAGCTTTCTGTGTTGAAACCGCAGCTTCGGAAGAAGAGTTGTTTTCTGAATGTGAAGAATTTTCTTCAGAAAAGAAAGGACTTTTCTTGGATGTTGAAGAGCTGCTGCCGTTGTCTGACAGAGATGCATCAACATCAAGCCTTTGGTTTTTATCTTTTATTGAAAAAGCTGCGTAGCCGATAAGCACTATCGCAAGAATGCCTATAAGCACAGCGGAAAGTGTTTTCTTCATAAATAAATCCCCTTGTAAAAATTTCTGAATATTATTGTATACCTAATCAACACCGTTGTCAAACGGTTGAAAGATAAATTAACAAAATTGTAAAAATAAAAGCCGTTGCAACGGCAAACCGGAAAGGAGATGTTTGCTTTATGAAAGCAAGCGAAAGCGTAAAGAATTATCCTTCCGAAAGAAGGATGTACGCTAACTACACAGCAAGAAGCATTAAAAAGGTCTGTAAGGAGATAGGTCCCCGTTTTGCAGGCTCAGAGCAGGAAAAGAAAGCCGTTGAATATATGGCGGAAGACCTTAAAACCTGCTGCGATGAGGTGGGAATGGATGAATACACCGTAAGCCCGATGGCTTTCCTCGGCTGGATTCCTCTTACAGTTATACTTATGACAATTTCATCCGTGCTGTTTTTTGCGGTTGCATTTTTTAACCTCGCATATCAGCTCCTTTTTGTTTCAATCGGTCTGATTGCAGTCAGCCTTTTCTTTGTTATCACAGAATTCCTTTTCTACAAAGAAACGCTTGACCCGTTCATGAAAAAGAAAACATCTTATAATGCTTACGGCTACAGAAAAGCCTCGGGCGAAACCAAGCGCCGCATTATTTTCTGCGGTCATGCAGACTCCTCGATGGAATGGCGCTTCACATATTACGGCGGCCCCAAGCTTGTTATTCCCGTTATCGGCGGCAGCTTCCTCGGCATTCTTGTAACTCTCGTATGCGATATTGTTGTAATCGTAAAAAGCATCATGAATCCCGAATTTATCTCAACAAAAGCAGTTGACATCATCAGCTATGTTCTTCTTGCATTCGTTGTTCTTTTCCTCTGCGCATCCCTTTTCTATGATAAAAAGCGTATTGTTGAAGGTGCAAACGATAATCTTACAGGCTGCTTTGCATCAATTGCAATGCTCAAATACCTCAAAGACCATGATATCCGTTTTGAAAATACTGAAGTATGGGCACTTTGCGCAGGCTCCGAAGAAATCGGTCTGAGAGGCTCAAAGGCTTTCTGCGAAAAGCACGGCAAGGAGCTTGATGATGTTGAAACTGTTTTCATTGCTCTGGATACAATCCGTGATTTCGATTTCATGGCTATCTACAATAAGGATATGACCTTTACGGTCAACAATAACCCCGAAGTCTGCAAGCTTCTCAAAGAGGGCGGCAAAATCGCAGGCTATGACCTTCCTTATAAACCCGTTTCTCTCGGTGCAACCGATGCGGCTGCAGTATCAAAGAGCAAAACGGGCATAAAGGCAGCAGCATTTGCTGCAATGGACCCTGCACCTGCACGTTATTATCACACAAGACTCGATACTCACGAAAATCTTGACCTCAAAACAATTGAAGCAGGTGTTGATATTTGCCTTGAAACCATGTTCCTTTATGACGAAAAGGGTCTGAATGTTTAATTAGTTGGTAAAATCCAACAAATGAACGGCTGCGTTTTTGAAGCATTTAACAAAAATTTTTGATTTTGAAAATTTTTCTGTTTTATTGTAAAGTTATATGCTATAATTAAACAATAGCGTAGCAAATGTTGCTTGCGAAAGGAGAAATTTTATAATGAATAAGAAACTTCTTGCAATAATAAGCATTGTCCTTGTTTTCTCAATGATGTTTGCTTTTGCCGGCTGCACACCCGAAGATGACGGTGAAGTAACAACCACCTACAAGGCAAAAACACCCCTCCCCATTGATATTACAACTTCAATGAACGAAAACGGTGAAACCTTCACCATGACTGACTATACTCCTGAGCAGCTTGAAGCAAACTCCGATGAGATTTTCGCTTATTTCATTGCTCAGAGCGAAGAACTCAAAACCGCAAAGGCAGCAGTTAAAATCAGCCTTTCAAAGGGTATCACGAAGGCAAAGGATGCAAATGACGAAGATATTCCTTACAGCGATAACGATACTCTCAATTCAGTAATCAGCACTCTTTCAAACTACATGCTTATCACAGGTCCTTCATCTGACGAAGGTGCAACAGGCTATGTAGGCACAGAAAAGGGTCAGGTTGTTGTTTATGATTCCGAAACCGATTACGGCGAAGTTGCTGCAGGTAAGGTTCTCCCCATTGAGCATCTTGCATCTCTTACCCGTGCAGAGGTTGAAAGCGCAACTTGTAAGGATGACGGTCCTCTCAGAACAATCACAATCACGCTTAAAGACGGTTCACTCCCCGAAACAGTTGAAAAGGTTTATGTAATGGGCGATAAGGAAGCTGTTATGGCAGAGCTTGCAACTGCAAGCGAGTTCATGAAGGTTTCAAAGGATCCCGTTCTTACATACGATAACTGCCAGATGATAGTTACCGTTAACCTTGAAACAGATGAAATCACCTCTATCGAATACATCAAGCGCATCAATGTTTCAACAGCTGTTGTCGGTGCAGGCACACTTGCAGGTCTTGCAGAAACACCTGTTAACTTATGCTATGAGAGCTTCCTCAAGTATGAGCTTGACAGAGTTGACCCCAACGCACCTATTGTTGAAGAATAATAAGAATTCCGCCGTGTCATATGATGCGGCGGATTTTTGTTGACATTTTCAAAAGATAATATATAATTGATTTATAACATTATTATATTGGAGAGATTCTTATGAAAAGAATTTTATTTGCAGTGGTTGCTGTTATTATGGTTTTTTCAATGGCATCGTGTGCCGAAGATGGCAAAAACAAGGTTGTGCTTGACCCCAACCTCAGCCAGAGCGGCATGGCAGCAAAGCAGCAGGAGGTTATGGATACCTTCGGCGTTTCAATCAAGGATACTTCGATTGTTGGCTACAGAGCTACCGACCTGTATCTTGAATACGTTGTTGTAAAATATGAAAACGGTAAAAAAACAGGCGAAGCCACCTATTATTTCTATCTGGATGAATCCTATTTCACAAATGCTCTCGCTGACTACGGCGAAGATAACCCCGCAATAACCGCAGATAAGGAAGCGTGTTATATCAAGATTGCATCCAATAATGCAAATACGGGCAAATACGAATCGGATCTGGAAAAAATCAAAGCCGATTTCACTGTAAAATCACCTGCAGGCACATTAAAGTAAAAAAATAACCGCCGAGGCACAAAGCTTCGGCGGTTTTGGTTTATCTGATTCAGCTGATAACGGGAATGAAAGCGTTGTGAACTGCTTCAACAGCCTTATCTGCATCTGCTGCATCGATAAGAACGGAGATTTTGATTTCGCTTGTTGCGATCATCTGGATGTTGATATCAGCTTCGAAGAGAGCCTCAAACATTGTTGATGCAACAGCAGGATGAGTTTCCATGCCTGCGCCTACAACGGATACCTTTGCTACGTCTGTATCGCAAACGATATCAAGACCTGCAACGAGATCAAGATTCTTGAGGATTTCAACAGCTTCTGCGCCGTGAGATTTTGCAACGGTGAAGGTGATATCCTTTGTGTCACCTCTGCCGACTGACTGAAGAATGATATCAACGTTGATATTTTTAGCGGCAAGCTTGCCGAAGATTTTGAAAGCAATTCCGGGAACGTTGGGAACGCCGATGATTGAAATTCTTGCAACATCGGTATCCTTTGTTACGCCTCTGACGAGCATTTTTTCCATGGTGGTGACCTCCTTAACGATTGTGCCGGGTGCGCGAACAAGGCTTGAAAGCACCTCAAGCGTTACATTGTATTTTTTAGCCATTTCTACCGAACGGTTGTTGAGAACCTGTGCGCCGAGGGTTGCGAGCTCAAGCATTTCGTCATAGGTGATTTCGCTGAGCTTCTGAGCGCCCTTGATTTTTCTGGGGTCGGCGGTGTAAACGCCTTCAACGTCGGTGAAAATCTGGCAGCGGTCTGCGTGCATTGAAGCTGCGATTGCAACTGCGCTCGTGTCAGAGCCGCCTCTGCCGAGGGTTGTGATATCGTCATATTTGTTCAGACCCTGGAAGCCTGCTACAATAACGATATTCTTTTTGCCGATTTCGAGCTTGATGCGCTCCGCACTGACCTTCTTGATTCTAGCGCTGCCGTAAACGGAGTTTGTTGAAAAACCTGCCTGCCAGCCGAGAAGGGAACAAACGGGATAGCCGAGCTTTTCGATAGCCATTGCAAGGAGCGCAATTGAAATCTGCTCGCCTGAGGAAAGGAGCATATCCATCTCTCTTTTTGAAGCGTGGGGATTAATTTCCTGAGCCTTTTCAATAAGGTCATCAGTTGTGTCGCCCTGTGCGGAAACAACAACAACAACGTCGTTGCCCTCCTTATAAGTATCCGTAACTATGCGGGCAACATTCATAACTCTTTCGGCATTGGCAACGGAGCTGCCGCCGAACTTCTGAACAATGAGTGCCATATGAAACCTCCAAAAGGATTAATAGTCGGTAATTCTGATAACGGATTCTGCATTTGCAAGAGTAATCTCGGGAAGCTTTTCAGCAAGCTCTTTTTCGCTGAGCATCTTTGTAACAAATGCAAATTCTCCGTCGGGAGCATCGTCTCTTGCGAGCATTGAAACCTCGCCGAATGCTTTGTTAATCTGAACGAGTGCTGCAGCAGCATCGTCAGCTGTCATGCGGATGTAGAATGTTGAATCGGTTTCGAGGTAATCGGCAACATATCCGTCCTCGCTGTCCTGCCAACCGAAGAATTTCTTGCTGGTCATGTGTCTGGCACAATCGATAACGTCGGCAACAACGGCGCTTGCGGTGGGCATTGCGCCTGCGCCCTTACCGTAGAAAACAACATCGCCGATTGCGTCGCCTCTTACGAGGATTGCGTTGAAAACATCGTCAACGCTTGCAAGCTGGCTGTGGTTCTGAACAAAAGCGGGAGAAACCATAACTGCAACTCTGTTATCCTCAAGCAGCTTTGCTCTTGCAATAAGCTTGATAACTCCGCCCCATGCTCTTGCATATTCAACATCGGCAAGAGTGATTTTGCGGATACCCTCTGTGTAAACTGAATCGGGATAAACGTGTTTACCGAAGCAGAGAGCTGCAAGAATGCAGATTTTTCTGCAGGCATCGAAGCCGTCAACGTCAGCGGAGGGGTCACGCTCTGCGTAGCCGTTTCTCTGAGCGAGAAGGAGAGCTTCGTCAAAGGTCATGCCGTCGCTTATCATTTTTGTGAGAATGAAATTGGTGGTACCGTTAAGAATACCTGCAATTTCATTGATATCGTTTGCAGCGAGGCACTGGCTGATGGGACGGATGATGGGAATACCGCCGCCAACGCTTGCTTCAAACAGGAAGTTAACATCATTTTCTTCTGCAACCTTGAGAAGCTCGCAGCCTTTAACGGCAACCAGCTCTTTGTTGGAGGTTACAACGTGCTTGCCTGCCTTGAGGCTTGCAAGAACATATTCATATGCGGGATGAAGTCCGCCCATTGTTTCAACAACAATTTTAACTTCTTCATCCTCAACGATTTTTGCAAAATCGGAGATTACAAGGTGTTCGTAGGGGTCACCGGGAAAAGTGCGGCGGTCAAGAATATATTTAAGTTCCATGGCATCCTGTAAACTCTTTTTAACAATATGCTCATGGTTCTTTTTAAGAAGGCTTGCAACGCCGGAGCCGACAACTCCGTAACCCATAATGGCAACGTACATCAAACGCACTTCCTTTCTTAAAAATAATAATTGTATATATATTATCACATAATTTAAAAATAATAAAGAGAAAATTTAAACTTTGTTAAGTTTTTATGTATTTTTTAAAAGATTAATTGCCTTTTTATTCAAAATGGTGTAAACTGAATTTTACTATAAGAGGAAAAACTGTTTTTTAACGGTTATTAATTTGTGCAGGAGGTGTCATCTGAATTGACAGTTGTAGAAAAAAGACGGTCTTTTCTGATTAATGTTGCGTTTTTTGCAGTGCTTGCAGCGGCATACTATCTGTTTATGAAATATGCGCTTGATGTAGTTGCTCCGTTTGTATTTGCATTTCTGATTGCTTTGATTCTTCAAAAACCCATCAGGTTTATTTCAAAGAAAACAAAAATTCCGCAGAAAGCGGTTGCAATAATGACCGTTCTTGTTATTTTATGCGCTGTGCTGGGAATTGTTGCATTTGTGGGATATAAGCTTGTGCTGGAATTCAAGGGCTTTGGCGAATTCGTGATTTTTAAGCTTAATAATCTTCCGCAGACGATAGCTTCAATCCGTGACTGGGCACTCGGAACAATTTCCTTCCTGCCTGACAGACTCGAAAACTCGCTGGCAGAAACAATAAACAGCTTTTCGGCAGATATGATTAAGCGCACGGCAGAGCAAGGCATTGCAGGCTTGAGCAGCGGCAGCGGAGATATATCGGAGAGCTTTGATTTTTCAATGTTGGCAACACCTTTGGGAGGCATCTGGTCAACAGCAAAAAGAATTCCCTTTGTTCTTACCGCTTGTCTTATAGGTGTTATTGCCTGCTTCTTTATAACAAGCGATTATGATAACATTGTCGGCATGATAAAGCGTAATGTTTCGCCGAAGCTCGAAACGGCTTTTGTCAGAACAAGAAGACTTTTCGGCGATGTTCTGGGCAAGATGTTCAAATCGTATGCCACAATTATTTTCATAACTTTCTGTGAAATGGCAATCGGTCTTAACATTATGAAGCTGTTTAATGTGTATAAAGGCGGATATATAATTGCTATTTCAATTATCACGGCGCTGCTTGATATTCTTCCCGTTCTCGGAACAGGCACCGTTCTGATTCCGTGGGCAATTTACAGCTTTATAATGGGAGATATACCGTTTGCAATCGGTCTGGTAATTCTCTATATTCTTATTTCGGTAATCCGTCAGATCGTTGAGCCGCATCTGGTTGCGATGAATGTCGGCATTCATCCGACGCTTACTCTTGCAGGTATGTATATCGGAATTCAGCTTTTCGGCGTTATAGGTATTTTTGCCGTTCCGATAACCCTCGTTCTTATCAAAGCACTTAACAGCGAGGGTATTATCCACCTCTGGGGCAGAAAAAAGGATGAAGAACAGGAAGGTGATGAATCGGGCAAAAATGATAAGAAAACCGAATCCGATACTGCCGCTGAACCGAATGTGAAGGCGTAAACCTGTAAATTTTCCAAAACAGATTTAAATTTTAATAAAAAATCACAAAAAAATTATTGAAATGGCAAAACTTTTGTGATATAATCACATTTAATGTGGCACTTTAATTCGTTGAAATTAAAACACTGAAATTTTACTGCCAACGGCAGTTTCGCCGCAAAACAATGTTTTGGTTTTGCAGAGCGTATTTAAGGAGGAAAATCTTTTGAAAGCCTACAGTGCAAAAGACATCAGAAACATCGTGCTTGCCGGTCACAGCGGCAGAGGTAAAACAACTCTCGCAGAAGCCATGCTCTTTATTTCGGGCGCAACAGACAGACTCGGCAGAGTTGCTGACGGTAACACAGTTCTTGACTTCGATGCAGAAGAAAAAAGACGTAAGAGTTCAATAGCTTCGGCTGTTGCTTCTTTTGAATGGAAAAACACAAAAATCAATATAATCGACACTCCCGGTCTTTTTGACTTTGCAGGCGGTATGAGCGAAGGTATGCGTGCAGCAGGCGCAGCTCTTATCGTTCTTGCTTCGGGCAACACCCTCGATGTAGGCGCAGAAAAGGCTTACAAGGCTGCTACCGAAAGAGGCATCAACAAGATGTTCGCAATCACAAAGTGCGACGCTGAAAATGCTCATTTCTATAAGACCTTTGATTCTCTTCAGGAAGAATACGGCAGCAAGATTTGCCCCGTTGTTGTTCCTTATGTTGAAGGCGACAAGGTTGTTTCCTATGTTGACTTCTCCCGTAACGAAGCTTTCTCATATAAAGACGGCAAGCGTTCAGATGCTCCCATGCCCGAAAATGATGAAAGAACAAGCAGAATGAAGGAAGCTTTCATTGAAGCTGTTGCAAGCGCAGATGAAGACCTCATGATGAAATTCTTCGAGGGTGAGCCTCTCACAGACGAAGAAATCGACAAGGGTCTTAAAGCAGGTATCCTTTCGGGCGAAATCTGCCCCGTTTATGCTTGCTCAGGCTATCAGGTAGAAGCAGTTGACCTTATCAACAACAGCATCGTTCAGTCCGCTCCCGACGCAGCTTCCGTTGCTTCCGAAGGCGACCTCACATGCGATGAAAACGGCGACCTTGCAGCAATCTGCTTCAAGACCGTTGCTGACCCCTTCGTTGGTAAGATGTCATATTTCAAGGTTATTTCCGGTAAGATTACTCCCGATACACCCGCTTTCAATGAGCGCACAGGCGAAACCGAAAGAATGGGTAAACTCCTTTTCCCCAAGGGCGGCAAGCAGGAAGAAGCTCCCGCTATCGTTGCAGGCGACATCGGCGTTATCACAAAGCTTTCAGGCTTCAAAACAGGCGACACTCTCTGCGCTCCCAAGAAGGCTGTTCAGCTTAAGGGCGTAAGCTTCCCCAAGCCCTGCCTTCCCATGGCTGTTAAGGCTAAGAAGAAGGGCGAAGAAGATAAGATCGCCGCAGGTCTTAACAGACTCGCAGAAGAAGATCTTACAATCGGTTACACAACAAACGTTGAAACAAAGGAACAGATCATCTCCGGTCTCGGCGAGCAGCATCTTGATTCCGTTGTTACAAAGCTTAAGAATAAGTTCGGCGTTGAGGTTGAGCTCAGCGTTCCCAGAGTTGCATACAGAGAAACCATCAGCAAGAAGGTTGCAGTTCAGGGCAGACATAAGAAACAGTCAGGCGGTAGCGGTCAGTTCGGTGACGTATGGATTGAATTCGAACATATCGAAGGCGAAGAATTTGAATTTGCAGAGAGAGTTGTTGGCGGCTCCGTTCCCAAGAACTTCTTCCCCGCAGTTGAAAAGGGTCTTCGCGAAGCTATCCTCAAGGGTCCGCTTGCAGGTTACCCCGTTGTTGGTCTGAGAGCAACTCTTTATGACGGTTCATCACATCCCGTTGACTCCAACGAAATGGCATTCAAGATGGCTGCAAAGATTGCTTATAAGAACGGTATGCCTCAGGCAAATCCCAAGCTTCTTGAACCCTACGGCTCACTCAAGGCTTACATGCCCGGCGATAATCTCGGCGATATCATGGGCGATATCACCAAGAGAAGAGGCCGCGTTCTCGGCATGGGTCCCTGCGAGGATGATCCCAAGATGCAGGAGCTTGTAGCAGAAGTTCCCATGGCTGAAATGGGCGATTTCGCAACAGTTCTTCGCTCCGTAACAGTTGGCAGAGGCTATTTTGCATTTGAGTTTGACCACTATGAAGCAGCTCCCGAAATGGTTGCAGCAAAGGTTATCGAAGAAGCAAAGGCTCTTGCAGACGACGAATAATAAAAATCACAGCCGGGGCAGAAATGCTCCGGCTGTTTCAGATTCAGCACGGAAAGGATAAATAAAATGAAACTCAGAGCACCTGCAGTTCCGCTTATTACAATTGACCCGTTTATTTCAATCTGGGCACCCGATGCCTGCCTTAACCATACCGAAACCGAACACTGGACGGGAACTGAAAATTCAATTATCGGCACGGTTACTCTTGACGGCGAAAAGCTGCTTTTTCTCGGCTATAACCGTGATATCAAAAAAATAACTCAGACCTCCCTTGAAATTGATGCGCTTTCAACGGCTGCAACATTTGAAAACGAAAAAATCAAGCTTAATGTTAAGTTTCTGACTCCGCTTATCCCCGATGATTACCGCTTGCTTACCCGTCCCGTTTCGTATATCGAAATCGGCTATGAATCCAAAGACGGTGCGGAGCATGAGGTTGAAATCAGCATTTCGGCAAGCGAAAAAATTTGCCTTGATGAAGAAATCGACAGCCCTGTTATAACCGAAAGCATCAGCTATAAAGGTCTGACCGTTATGAAAATGGGCAATGCCGAGCAAAAACCGCTCAACAGAAGCGGCGACCAGGTGAGAATCGATTGGGGATGTCTTTATCTTGCTGCGAACAGCCCCGATGCCAAGGGCAACGTCACCGAGTCATCGGGCGAGAAGCAGATTGTTATTTCTGCGCCGATGGAAGAGAATCGGTCTTTGATATATTATTTTGCATATGACGATATTGAGAGCATTGAATATTTCGGGAAACACCTCCGCTCTTATTGGAACAAAGACGGGCAGAGCATTCTTGATGCAATTTCGGAAGCGGCAGAAGAATATGAGCAGCTGAGCAAGCAGTGCGACGAGTTTTCAAAGAAGCTTTATGACGATGCTTTTGCCGCAGGCGGAGAGAAATATGCAGAGATGCTTTCGCTTGCTTACCGTCAGGTTATTGCGGCACATAAGCTTGTTCTCGATGAAAACGGAGATGTGCTTTATATTTCAAAGGAATGCAACTCCAACGGCTGCGCCGCAACGGTTGACGTTTCTTATCCCTCAACCCCGATGTACCTGCTTTATAACCCCGAGCTTGTAAAGGGTATGATGCGCCCCGTTTACAGATTTGCGCAGAGCGATGCATGGCAGTTCGATTTTGCTCCGCATGATGTGGGTCAGTATCCTCTGCTCAACGGTCAGGTTTATGCAAACAATCAGGAGGATATCCTTAAATGGCAGATGCCTGTTGAGGAATGCGGAAACATGCTCGTTATGGAAGCGAATGTTGCGCTTGCAACGGGTAAGGCGGATTTTGCTGCAGAGCATATTGAGCTGCTCGAAAAATGGTGCAGATATCTTATCGAATACGGTGCAGACCCGGGTCATCAGCTTTGCACGGATGATTTTGCAGGTCACCTTGCGCATAACTGCAACCTTTCGCTCAAAGCAATCATGGGCTTGCAGGGTATGTCGGTAATCACAAAGATGCTCGGCGATTCCGAAAAGAGCGCATTTTACAGAGCCGAAGCGGAGAAAATGGCGGATAACTGGATGAAAACCGCAGTTAACCCCGACGGCACAACAAGGCTTGCGTTTGATCAGCCCGATACCTATTCGATGAAATATAACATGGTCTGGGACAGAGCGTGGGGCAGCGGACTCTTTACGCAGGAATTCATGGATGCCGAATTGGCTGACAACAGGAAGCATTTCAATAAATACGGAATGCCGCTTGACAGCAGAGCGGATTACACGAAATCCGACTGGCTTGTATGGACGGCTTCGATGGCATCATCGGATGAAGTTTTTGCCGATTACATTGCTCCTCTCTGGGATGCTTATAATGATACCCCGTCAAGAGTTCCTATGAGCGACTGGTATGATACAGTCAGCAGCAGATGGGTTTCGTTCCGCCACAGAACGGTTCAGGGCGGTTTGTTTATGCGTGTGCTGATGAATAAAATGAGAGAAAATCAGGCATAAAAATATACGGCTTGCAACGGGTGTTTCCGCTGCAAGCCGATTTTTATTGAGGGCAGGTTATTAAACCGATCATCCGAGAATTGCAAGAATTTTCCGGAATTCGGCGCTGTTTTTGAATTCGTCGCTCAAGGGGTATCTGTTCAGCATAACGCTTTTAATGCGGTCCGACATTCGGGTTGTGCCGAGCGTCATTTTAGATTTGTTGAATTCAAGTCCTTTAAGCAGAAACGATGTGTGTTGCGAAGTCTCAGGCAATGCATCATATTTTGCGGCAAGGGTTGCGCATTTTTCAAAATATGCGAGAGCGGTGTCGGTATTTCCGCTGAGATAGTTTTTTACGCCGATATATCCGCTGTCGTAAACCGCATGGTGAAAGCTTTTTCCGTAATCGCCGTCGGGCATAACCGCTTCAAGCAAATCAACAAATGCCTTAAGCACCGTTTCATCATAATCAAGCGGACTTTCATATTGGCGGTTAACAATTTCGCCGAAGAGATAAAGAATTTCAGAAATTCCGTTGGCGCAGGCAACAGAACGCTTTTGCGCATCATGCGGATACATAAACATTGCCTCATAATCCCTTGTGTTCTGCATAAGCGGCATTTCAGCGAGTATTTTTTCTGCCTCGGAGATGCTGCAGCCGCTGTTTTTGATAAGGCTGATATTGCGCAGATAACGGCACATGATTTTCTTCGTCCATATTCTGATGCTGTCGGCAGTGCAATAATTCTGAATTATATCATAGGTTTTCTGAACCTCGGGCTTGATTCGGATAAGGTATTCATCGTCAGATGAAGCCTGAATAAGAGCGTTCAGATATTTTGAAAGCAAGTCATAGTTGCCGGGAAATTCGCTTACGGCTTTTTTCATCAGTTCTTTTACTTCACCGATTTTATGCTCGCTCCAGAGGCGTGAATATTCATCGCAATAATATTTGATTTTTCTGTCCTTTTCCATGAGATTGATGCCGAGAAGGCTGTCAACGCTGACATTGAAGAAAGCTGCGATTGCAGGCAGCATTGTTATATCGGGGTAGCTTTCGTTGCGCTCCCATTTGCTGACGGTCTGAAAGGAAATGCTGAAAATATCGGCAAGCATTTCCTGGGTGAGTCCTTTTTCCTTGCGAAGGCTTCTGAGCGTTTCTCCGAAATAAGTTTTCATAATTTTCACCTTTCGAATTAAAGAATCAACAGCGCTGTTACAATTACATAATACTATTTTGGAGCGAAAAAGCAATAACTTGTTTGATGAAGAGAATTCTACCGAACGGAGAATATTTCAAACAAACGAAAAATCGGTCCGCAAAAAGCAGACCGATTTGATTATTAAGCTTTTATTGTTTTTTCATTCTGTTAATCTGGTTTGTGAAATATTCGGTGTATCCGTCATATCTGTAATCGTTGAAGGTTTTAACAAGCTCGAGGGCTTTTTCTGTTTCGGCAATTGCATCTTCAGTTTTGCCTTCCGCTTCATAGCACTCGGCAAGCTTCCACATCATCTGAACGAGATTTTCAAACGAAATGTGCTTTTGCTTCTCTGCGGCGTCATGCTTTGCCTCACCTTCGAGAAGGAACGCAACCTCGGTGAGTTTTGTGAAATAGATTTCCGGAATCTGCTCCACTGCAGCAGCCGCACTTTTCAAATCGCCTTTCTTTTTATAGGCGTAAGCAAGAAACCTCAATGCATCATATTTAACATCGCTCTGTGCTGTGTTCTGAATCAGGGCAGAGGCAAGCTCTATTGTTTCGTCGGGGTCTGTTGTAACATAAAGCAGATTGTTGAGCAGCACATCGTTTTCGGGGTAAAGCTTGAGCCCTGCCTCGAGAATTTCTCTGCACTTTGCAGGGTCGGATTCTCTGAATTCATATGCTTTATCGCAGATTTCCTTAACCTTTTTCTCAAGCTCTCTGAGGCTGAAATCCAGCAGCTCATCTGTTGAAACTCCGAAATAGCTTGCAAGAACTGTTACAAGCGTAATATCGGGCAGAGCAACTCCGTTTTCCCATTTGCTCACAGCCTGGAATGATACTCCCATGCTCTGTGCAAGCTGCTCCTGCGTGATTCCTCTCTTTTTTCGTAATTCTCTTATTTTAATTCCAATATTCATCGGTTTTCTCCTTAAGTTTATTCAAGGGCGCTCTTGTTATGTCTTTATTATATCCGCAGATTATTCCGTTGGCAATAACTGCATAATCTACTTTTTTCAACCTCGGGTTGAATTGCACGGGTTGACAGCCGTGTTCGTTTTTGATATAATATATACAACAAAATATTTACTGCCACCGGGTAGAGTAATGCACTGCATTCGCAGCATATCGTTAGGTCCTTGAAGATATGTTGGCGGGTGCTTATTTTTTTGGAGGAATCGCCTTGAAAAACCCGTTTAAGGATTTAAGCAAATTTGAGCTGTCGCTCTGGATTATATCCGTTATTGCCGTTTCGGCAACGTTTTTTGTTTTCGGCTCAACGGATTACATGACCCTTGCCGCTTCGCTCATAGGCGTAACGGCTCTGATTTTTGTTGCAAAAGGATATGTTATCGGGCAGGTGCTCACAATTGTTTTCGCTGTTTTTTACGGGATCATCTCGTTCAGGCAGCGTTACTACGGTGAGATGATAACCTATCTCGGTATGACGGCGCCGATTGCTGCAGTTGCTGCCGTAAACTGGCTTCGCAACCCATATAAAGGAACAAAAGAGGTTGTTGTTGCAAGAATGAGCGAATGGCAGAAATGGGCTATGATTTTTCTTTCGGCAGGAGTAACCGCAGGCTTTTATTTTATTCTGAAAGCTCTCGGCAATGCGAGCATTTTTTTCAGCACCGTTTCTATAACTACAAGCTTTCTCGCATCTTATCTGACCGCCTGCCGAAGCCCGTATTATGCGCTCGCTTATGCGGCGAATGATGTTGTGCTGATTATTCTGTGGATTATTGCAGCAGGCAACGATGCAGGCTGCGTGCCGATGATTGCCTGCTTTGCTGCGTTTCTTTCAAACGATATTTACGGCTTTTTTAACTGGCAGAAAATAAAAAAACGACAGAAAGATAACTAAAAAGTGAAAGCAGGATTGCGTAGGGTAAAGACCTTTGCAAGCCTGCTTTGGGTTATGAGTTTGATTATTTCTTAAGTCTGATAACATTCCAGCTCAGAGGCTTGAGCTCTGCGGTGAGCTGTGAGCCGTCCATTTCGGGCAGGGGATTGTTATGAGGCTTAACCTTGATGTTGCCGAAGGTGTTTTCGTCTTTTTTGTGGTAGCCGTCCATTGAGATGAATTCGCAGGGCTTGTAGCCGCCGAAATCCATAAGATTAACATCGAGAACAACGCTTTCGTCAAGGCTCTTGTTGACGCAGAAAATTGCCATTTCTTCATTTTCTTCATCATAGGTTGCAATTGTTTCAACATAGGGAACATCGGTGAAAGCCTTGCAATCATATTTGGGGCAATCGATAAGCGGAAGCAGTGCGCTGCCTCTGCCGTAGTTTGAAAGATGCATAAAGGGGAAGAATGTTGTCTGCTCAAATACGCCGCCGCCGGTCTGAGTGAAGATGGGAGCGATAACGTTAACGAGCTGTGCAAGGCAGGCAACCTTGACTCTGTCGCAATGGCGGAGCAGAGTTATGAGAAGGGAGCCAACGAGCAGAGCATCCTCAAAGTTGTAGATATCCTCGAGAAGTGCGGGGGCTTCGCTCCATTTTTCGAACGGTGCATTGTTTGAATGATACCATACATTCCATTCGTCAAACGAAAGGTTAATTTTTTTCTTTGAGCGTTTTCTTGCTTTAACATAGTCACAGGTGCAGATTACGGAATAGATGAAATCGTCAACCTCAAGGCTTCTTGCAAGGAAGCTCTGAATATCATCGTCATGGTTGCCGTAATACTGGTGAAGCGAAACATAATCTATGCTGTCATAAGCAACTTCAAGGCTTTCAGCTTCCCATTTGCCGAAGGTGCTCATATTTCTGCTGGATGAGCCGCAGAGAACGGTTTCGATTCCGGGGCTTGTCCATTTCATGAGCTTTGAAGCTTCAAGGGCTGTTCTGCCGTATTCAACAGCGGTTTTTGCGCCCATCTGCCAGGGACCGTCCATTTCGTTTCCGAGACACCAGAGCTTGATGTTATGAGGCTCTTCAACACCGTGAGAGCGTCTTAAATCAGACCAGTATGTGCCTGATTTGTGGTTGCAGTATTCAACAAGATTTCTTGCTTCATCGGGACCTCTTGTGCCGAGGTTAACCGCCATCATACATTCGGCGTTTGCTTTTTTGCACCATTTCATGAATTCGTTGGTGCCGAAGGTGTTGGGCTCGGTTGTGCCCCATGCAAGGTCAAGACGGCGGGGTCTTTGCTCAACGGGACCAACTCCGTCCTCCCAGTTATATCCCGAAACGAAGTTGCCGCCGGGGTAACGGACAACGGGAACGTTAAGCTTTTTAACGAGGTCGATAACATCCTGACGGAAGCCGTTTTCGTCTGCCGTGGGATGACCGGGCTCATAAATGCCGCCGTAAACGGCTCTGCCGAGATGCTCAATAAATGAGCCGTAAATGCGCTTATCAATGTCGCCAATGCGGAATTCTTTTGCAAGAGTAATTTTAGCTTTCATATTATGCACCTGCTTTGCATTGTGTTTTTTTAATAGTATCATATTTAAAAATTTTTGTAAATAATAATCTGTAATAATAAGAGAAGATGATTTTTTGCATAAAAAAACTCCGATGAAAAAACATCGGAGTGTGGCACCCCCAGTAGGAATCGAACCTACAACAGACCCTTAGGAGTTACGGGCTGTGTTTTATATGGTGTATCCCTTGGTGTCACACAATGCACTATAATCACAATAATACCAACGACTTTTGAACCTGTCAAGTGATACCTTGTATCCTGTGGTGTCACCTGGTATCATCCATATAATTTATGGTCGCATTAGCAGATTATTAGCAAAAATGTAAGGTGAATGAAGTTTGTTCACTTTTTTACAATACTATATATAGATATAAATAACCGATAGAACAAACGCATTTTCTGCAATATAAAAAACAAAAGCCATAATTTGATATGACTTTTGTTTTTGAATAAAATATTAATTTTTAAATCTTATTAGAAGCCTGTATAACTTTTTCATACTGTTTTTTAAATGCACAACCATTGTTTGTGTTGTTGTTTAACAATTGCATCATTTCGTTATATTCGCGAGAAAAAATATCATAATCTTTAAAATATGATAG
>JAZNPG010000036.1:0-5930 GCA_045589555.1 Acutalibacteraceae bacterium | reverse complement strand
CCGCCTGTGAAAAGACCGTAGCCGTAAGCAACCTGACAAACATCCTCATTTGTGCCACCGACAGCAACAATTGCACGGGCGCAGCATTCTTCCCAAAGGTCAACGTCTTTCTGGGTATAAAAAGCAACAACTCTTCTGCCTGTTGTGCCGCTTGTTGACTGGATTCTTACGCAGTTCTTGAGATCTGTGCCGAGAAGACCGTAGGGATAAGCATCACGAAGATCAGCCTTTGTAAGGAAAGGAAGCTTGTGAAGGTCATCAATTGACTTGATATCTTCGGGCTTAACTCCCTTTTCATCCATAAGATTGCGGTAATATTCGACGTTTTCATAAACGTGCTTCACCTGCTTGACGAGCTTTTCATTCTGAATCGCTCTCATTTCCTCAAGCGATGCAGTTTCGATTTCGGGCTGATAATACTTTTGCATGATAATCGCTTCCTTTCTGATTTGCAGGGTTTATGCGTCATAGCCTAAATCAAAGGCTTTGAGGTTGAGTTCAAGGAACTTGGGCGGAACGCTCTCCTTGAGAGCCTTTATCCATATTTCTTTATCAAGCTCCATATTTTTTGCCATTGCACCGATAAGAACAACATTAACTGCCTTTGCCGTGCCTGCTTCAACAGCCAGCGGAAGAGCATCAACCGCCTGAATATCAGCACCCGTTGCCTTAAGAGCATCAATAACTCCCTCGGGATATTCCGCAGCACCCATAACAACAGGCATGGGGTCAATCTGCTGAGTGTTGACAATAACCTTACCGTCAGGCTTGAGATATTCAATCCATCTTGCAGCCTCAAGCTGCTCAAATGCAAGAATTATATCAGCTTCACCCTTTTCGATTATGGGAGAAGCAACCTTTTCGCCGCAGCGCACATATGTAACAACGGAGCCGCCGCGCTGGCTCATGCCGTGAACCTCGGACACCTTTACATCGTATCCGCAGTCAAGAAGAGCCGAACCGAGAATGCGGCTGGCAAGCAGGGTTCCCTGACCGCCTACACCGACTATCATAATTGATTTATTCATATTAGTTCTCCTTAGAGTGACGGGAGCAATCCGAGCCGTGTTTTTTATCGGATATTCCTCATCACTTTTTTGTCAAAGTACTCTCAAACCCATAAAGGATTTGATGTTTTCACCAAAAACTCAACCGATAAAAAATCTCCGACCCAAAAGCGAAGAATTTTCAGATTATTTTTGGATGTTGAGGGTGCAGGAAAGCTGACGCCTTTCAAACCCGAAACGCCGAAAAGCGCTGAAAAGGCTCGCTTTCGGGCATGGTTTGGGTTGCTCCCGTCACTCAATTGCGCCGAACTTGCAAAGCTGGCTGCATACGTTACAGCCGAGGCACTGTGTGAAGTCAATCTGAGCCTTGCCGTCTTTCATGCTGATTGCGGGGCAGCCGATCTTCATGCACATTTTGCAGGATTTGCACTTATCCTTGTTAACCTTGAGAGGCGGATTATGTTTGACTGTTTTAAGAAGTGCGCAGGGTCTTCTTGAAATAACAACGGCAGGACCGTCAGCTTCAAGTGCCTGCTTGATTCCGTTTTTGGTTTCATTAAGATTATAGGGATCAACAACAATAACGTTATTGATACCAACCGCATTTGCAAGCTTTTCAAGGCTTACCGCAGCTGCAGGCTCACCCTTTATGTTGAAGCCCGTTGTAGGATTCTGCTGGTGACCTGTCATACCTGTGATTGAGTTGTCGAGAATGATAACAACGGAATCCGTTGCATTATAAGCGATATTGATAAGACCTGTTACACCTGAATGCATGAAGGTTGAGTCACCGATAACGGCAACGCTCTTCTTTGCGTTTGCAGGGTCAGCAAGATTCCTGCCGTGGAGACCCGAAACTGAAGCACCCATGCAAAGAACGGTGTCCATCATTCCGAGAGGAGCGGAAACACCGAGAGTATAGCAGCCGATATCGCCGCTTACAGTTACGTTGAGCTGCTTGAGAGCATAGAAAAGACCTCTGTGGGGGCAGCCTGCGCAAAGAACGGGAGGTCTGGGAACAATATTGACATCGGTTTTAAGGCTTTCTTTTTCTTCGCCGAGAATAACCTTTGCAATAAGGCTCTGCGAATACTCACCCTGAAGCGTGAAAGCTTCCTTGCCGATAACATCTATGCCGTTTTTACGGCAATGGGTTTCAAGATAATCGTCAAGCTCTTCAAGAACATAAACCTTTTCGCATTCTGCAGCGAAATTCTTTATGAGGTCAACGGGCAGCGGATAAACGCAGCCGAGCTTGAGATATGATGCGTTTTCGCCGAGAGCTTCTTTTGCATACTGATAGCAGATACCCGATGCAATAACACCGATTTTTTTGCTGTTATATTCAACCGTGTTGAGTCCGTTTTCAACGGCTTCCTTTTCGCAGTAAGCAATCTGGTCAAGAATTCTCTGCTCAACAACAACATGCTTGCCCTTTGCATTTGCGGGCACCATAACATATTTCTGAGGGTTCTTTGTGTATTCCTTAAGACCGTTATCAATTCTTTCGGCAAGCTCTGCAGTGCTTCTTGAGTGAGCAACTCTTGTTGTTACTCTGATGATAACGGGAGTATCGAATTTTTCAGAAAGCTCAAATGCTCTCTTTGCATAGTCAAGGCATTCCGCTGAATCCGAAGGCTCAAGCATCATAACCTTTGCACCCATGGCATAGTGTCTTGAATCCTGCTCATTCTGTGAAGAATGCATACCGGGGTCATCAGCAACAAGGATAACCATACCTGCGTTAACGCCTGTATAAGATGCGGTGAAAAGCGGGTCAGCAGCAACGTTAAGACCAACATGCTTCATTGCGCAGAATGAACGTGCGCCTGCAACGCTTGCACCGAAAGCAACTTCCATGGCAACCTTTTCATTGGGTGCCCACTCGGAAAATATTTCATCATATTTTGCGGCAAATTCCGTAACCTCCGTGCTAGGGGTACCGGGATAGCTTGAAACAACGCGGCAGCCTGCCTCATAAAGACCTCTGGCAACCGCTTCATTGCCTAAAAGCAGTTTCTTCAACTGAAATCCTCCTAATCAACGTAACATTACCTGATGTTACAAAAAAATAATATAATATTATAATATTTCATTCTAAAAATTACAAGTGTAAACGGCAAATGAATCAAAAAAATTATTTATCGAGATTCATTTCAACCTGAGTTGCAACAAGGCTTTCGCCGCAGTAAATCTTGCGGAGCTTCGGCTTTTCAATTTTGCCTGTGGGATTACGGGGCACCTCGGCAAAAATAATCTTATGGGGACGCTTATAACGGGGAAGGTCACGGCAGAAATCGTTGATATCCTCTTCGTCTGCCTTGCAGTCCTCTTTAAGCTCAATAATAGCAGCAGCAATTTCGCCGAGTCTTGCATCGGGCAGACCGATAACTGCAACATCCTTGATTGCATCATGCTTGCGGAGGAAATCTTCAATCTGAACGGGATAAAGATTTTCGCCGCCCGAAATAATAACATCCTTTTTACGGTCAACAAGATAGATAAATCCGTCCTCATCCTCCTGAGCCATATCGCCTGTGTAAAGCCATTCTCCGTGGACGGTTTCGCTTGTTGCCTTGTCATCGTTGAAGTAGCAGAGCATTACGCCGGGACCTTTGACTGCAAGCTCGCCGACTTCGCCTTTTTCAACTTCATTGCCGTTTTCGTCAATGATTTTTGTTTCCCAGCCATAGCCTGCCTTGCCGATTGCGCCAACCTTATGAACATTTTCAACGCCGAGATGAACGCAGCCGGGTCCGATAGATTCGCTCAGACCGTAATTGGTATCATACTGATGGTTTGGGAACACCTTGAGCCATCTTTTGATAAGGCTGGGCGGAACGGGCTGCGCACCGATGTGCATAAGTCTCCACTGGTCAAGGTTATAGCGGTCAAGCTCTATATCGCCTCTTTCAATGGCATCAAGAATATCCTGTGCCCACGGAACAAGAAGCCAAACGATTGTGCAATGCTCCTGCGAAACGGTTTTGATGATTTTGTCAGGCTTTGCGCCCTTGAGAAGAACGGTTTTGCCTCCGACAAGAAGGCTGCCGAACCAGTGCATTTTTGCGCCCGTATGATAGAGCGGAGGAATGCAGAGGAAAACATCGTCCTTTGTCTGCGAATGGTGATTCTGCTCAACCAGGCAGGAATGAACAAGTGCCTTGTGGGCATGAAGAATCGCCTTAGGGAAGCCCGTTGTGCCCGATGAGAAATAGATTGCCGCATGGTCATCATCGGAAATTTCGATTTCAGGATTCCTTGATGTGCAATATGTAACAAGCTGATTATAGCTTTCGGCAAATGTAGGGCAGTCATTACCGAGATAAAGGCGAAGCTTTACCTTGGGAATTCTGTCGGAAATCTGCTCCATACGTCCTGTGAATTCGGGACCGAAAACAATAACATCGCTCTCCGAAAGCTTAAGGCAATATTTGATTTCTTCGGCAGTATATCGGTAGTTGAGGGGCACTGCAAGAGCGCCTGTTTTGAGAATACCGAAATAGATAGGAAGATACTCGATGCAGTTCATAAGAAGAATGGCAACTCTGTCGCCTTTCTTGATACCTCTTGAAAGAAGGAAGTTGGCAAAACGGTTTGCCTTTTTGTTGAATTCTTCCCATGTGATTTCGCTTCTGCCGTCACCCTTTGAGCCCTGCTCAATAAGGGAATACTCACGCCATGTTACACGGCTGTTTTCCTGAATTTCAGGGTTGATTTCAACAAGGCTCACATCGTCTTTGTAGAGCTCTGCATTTTTCTCGAGAAATTTTGTGATAGGCATTTTAATAATTCAATCCTTTTCATTTTTACTTATAAACAACCGTAAACGGAAAGCCTTTTGAGCCATCCGTTTACAGAAATTATGCTGTTTTTATTCTGCGGCAACTTCGCCTGTGTAGAAAAACTCCGTTTCCTTTTCATTGGTGGATTTTGTAACTGCGCTGACTGCAACGCAAAGAACAATTGATGCCGCCATTGCGATGCAAGCAAAGAGCGGACCTTTACCTGCAAGAGAAACAAGAGTTTCATTTGCAGCAAGAGCTTCGATACCTGTAAGAAGCTTTGCTGCTGCAGGGATAACGGCGATGCAGAAGCCGCCGATAATGCCTGCCCATGCACCCTTTGTGTTCATCTTCTTCCAGAAGAGTGAGATAACGTAAGGAGCAAGGAAGGAGCCCGAAATAACGCCCCATGAATAGCTCATCATATCAAGGATGGCTGTGTCGGAATTTGCAATAATATAGGAGCATATTACAAATATAACACACAAAATCTTAATTGTAAATGATGATTTTTTCTCATCCATATCCTTCTTGAAATGCTTGATGAAGTCAATGGTAAGGGTTGAGCAAGCGGTAAGGCTTACGGAGCAGAGAGTTGAAACCGATGCCGCAATAAGAAGAACAAGAACGATGCCGAGAAGAACCGCAGGAATGTTGGCCGCTTCAAGCATTCTGGGAATGATATCATCCTGAACTATGTAGTTTACGTTCGTTTTATCTGTAAGCTGTTCAAATGTAAAGAATCTGTAGCAAAGCGAGCCGATGAAATATCCGCCGCCTGCAACAAGAAATGCAAAGAATGTTGAGATTGTGATGCCCTTCTTTGCCTGCTTATCGTCTCTGATACCGAAATACTTTGTAACCATCTGAGGCAGACCCCAAGTGCCGAAGCTTGTCATAAGAACGGTTGCCCAGAGCGAAATCCACTGGTCTGCATTGAGCTTGGGAAGTCCGTTTGTTCTGCTGAGCTGAACGCCTTCGGTCTTAGCATATTCCATAAGACCCTGAACGCCGCCGACAGCGTCACAGCGAATAACGCAGATAATAAGCAGAGCAACGCCGAACATCATTACGATACCCTGGAAGAAATCGGCTCTTGCCTGAACAAGATATCCGCCGAAAACAAGCATCAGCGCCG
>JAZNPG010000035.1:0-45533 GCA_045589555.1 Acutalibacteraceae bacterium | reverse complement strand
AATCAACCTTCCTGAAAGATTTATCATCAACGACAACCTCATCGAAAAGCCTGCGTCGGTTGAAGAGATGGACGGCGTTGAAATCAAATACGGTCCCAACATCAAGCCCTTCCCCACAAGTGTTGACCTTCCCGAGAGCATTGAAGCTCCTGCAATCCTCAAGGTTGGCGATAACATCACAACCGACCACATTATGCCTGCAGGTGCAAAGATTCTCCCCTACCGCTCAAACATCCCCTATCTTTCAAACTTCTGCTTCAAGCAGTGCGATGAAAAATTTGCTGAACGCTGCAAGGCTGCAGGCAAAGGCTTCATCATTGGCGGTGCAAACTACGGTCAGGGCTCTTCAAGAGAACACGCAGCTCTTGTTCCCCTTTACCTCGGCATCAAAGCTGTTATAGCAAAATCTTTCGCAAGAATCCATTGCGCTAACCTCATCAATGCAGGTATCATGCCTTTCACATTTGCAAACGCAGATGACTACGATAAGATTGACACAGATGACGCACTTGCACTTGAAGGCATCAGAGCAAGCATTGAAAACGGCTCAAAGGTAATTCTCAAGAACCTTACTAAAGGCGAAGAATACGAGCTTTGCTATGATTATTCAGACAGACAGACCGCTATGATTCTTGCAGGCGGACTTCTCAACTATACAAAGAATTCTGCAAAATAAGGAGAAATAAACATGACTGAACTTCAGATTAAAGAAGCTCTTGCCAAATTCGAAGCTCTTATCAGAGAACAGGATGCAAGAAGCGAAGCTATAAAGCAGCAGGGCGATTTTGTTGATTTTGCAAGCCTTGATAAGCTTACAATCGGCGTTTGCGGCGGCGACGGCATCGGCCCCATCATCACAAATGAAGCTGCAAGAGTTCTTGCTTTTCTTCTCGAGGATGATGTTGATGCAGGCAAAATTGAATTTAAAACAATCGACGGTCTTACAATCGAAAACAGAGTTGCTGTCAACAAGGCAATCCCTGATGATGTTCTTGAAGAACTCAAAAAGTGCCCCGTTATCCTTAAGGGTCCCACAACAACTCCTCAGGCAGGCGATCCCTGGCCCAACATTGAAAGCGCAAACGTTGCAATGAGAAAGGCTCTTGACCTTTTCTGCAACCTCCGCCCCGTTAAGGTTCCCGAAGAAGGCATTGACTGGACATTCTTCAGAGAAAACACAGAAGGTGCTTATGCAGTAGGCTCAAAGGGTATCAATGTTACAGATGACCTTGCAATGGACTTTGTTGTTACAACAACAGAGGGCTCACAGAGAATTGCAAAGCTTGCATATGACTATGCAAGAAGAAACGGCAAGGGCAGAGTTTCAATTATCCAGAAAGCCAATGTTATCAAAACAACAGACGGTAAATTCCTTAACCTCTGCAAAGAAGTCGGCAAGGAATATCCTGAAATCATAACCGACGAATGGTATATCGATATCACAACCGCAAAGCTTATCGACAAGAAGAGAAGAACAGATTTCAAAGTATTCGTTCTTCCCAACCTTTACGGCGATATCATTACTGACGAAGCTGCAGAATTCCAGGGCGGTGTTGGTACGGCAGGCAGCGCAAACATCGGCAAGAAATATGCAATGTTTGAAGCTATCCACGGATCCGCTCCCAGAATGATCCGTGAAGGCAGAGGTCAGTATGCAGACCCCTGCTCAATGCTCAGAGCCGCTGTTATGCTTCTTTCTCACATCGGCAAACAGGCTGAGGCTGACAAGCTTGAAAGAGCTCTCGACATCTGCATGTATGAAGAAAAGAAGCTTCACATCACAGGCAGAGCCGACGGCGCAACCTGCGAAGAATTCGGCAACTATGTTATGGAAACTCTTTCAAATCTTTAACAGAATCTCACGGGTGTACCTTTTCGGTACACCTTTTTTTATGCAAAAATCACCGATGCTCGCATTGAACATCGGTGATTTACTATTATACATTATATATTATTATAATTCAGAAACGGTTTCTTCAACTGTTTCTTCGGCAGGAGTTCCTTCCATAAGTTTTGTGAAATCTTCGCCGCTCATCTTTTCGTTGAGGAAAAGTTCTTTTGCAACAAGGTGAAGCTTATCCATATGCTCTGAAAGAATAGCTTCAGTTCTCTTGTATGCATTTGTTATCAGATTTTCAACTTCGGCATCAATTTCAGCAGCAACACTCTCTGAATAATTGCGTACCTGAGAATAATTTTTTCCCAGGAAAACTTCATTATCCTCGCTTGTGAAAGCAATCGGACCAAGCTTTTCACTCATACCGTATTTGGTAATCATGTTTCTTGCAATTTCAGTTGCACGCTGAATATCGTTTGAAGCGCCTGTAGAAATATCACCGAGAACAAGAGCTTCCGCCACTCTGCCGCCAAGAAGGCTGACAAGCTTATCAAGCATATCGTTCTTCGTTGTATAAACCTTATCCTCTGTAGGTCTGTAAAGCGTATAACCTCCCGCAAGACCTCTGGGGATAATCGAAATCTGATGAACGGGATCATTATTTTCAAGATAGAAACTTGAAACTGCGTGACCTGCTTCGTGATAAGCGGTAAGCTTCTTGGCTTTTTCGTTCATTCTGTTGGATTTCTTTTCAGTACCGACTTCAACCTTAAGTGCAGCCTCATCAACTTCATCCATTGTAATGGCTTTCTTATTGCGTCTTGCAGCAAGAAGAGCTGCTTCATTGAGAAGGTTTTCAAGGTCTGCACCTGTGTAGCCGACTGTTGCATGAGCAATGCTCTTGAGGTCAACATCAGGACCGATGGGTTTACCCTTTGCGTGAACCTTGAGAATTTCTTCTCTGCCCTTCGTATCAGGATAATTAACGGTAACCTGACGGTCAAATCTGCCGGGTCTTAAAAGAGCAGGGTCAAGGATATCGGGACGGTTAGTAGCAGCAATAACGATAACACCTTCGTTAGCACCGAAGCCGTCCATTTCAACAAGCAACTGGTTAAGAGTCTGTTCTCTCTCATCATGACCGCCGCCCATGCCTGCGCCTCTGTGACGGCCTACGGCATCAATTTCGTCAATGAAGATGATTGACGGCGAGCTCTTTTTAGCCTGGTCAAAAAGGTCACGGACTCTCGAAGCACCGACACCAACATACATTTCAACAAAATCAGAACCTGAAATTGAGAAAAACGGAGCGTTTGCTTCGCCTGCAACGGCTCTTGCAAGAAGAGTTTTACCCGTACCGGGAGGGCCAACAAGAAGAACGCCCTTGGGAATTCTTGCGCCGAGAGCATCAAATTTTGAGGTGTCTTTAAGGAACTCAACAATTTCGGTGAGCTCTTCTTTTTCTTCATCAGCACCCGCAACGTCTGCAAAGGTTGTTTTTCTCTTTTCATCCTTTGCCTGCTTTACTCTTGCTTTGCCAAAACTCATTGTGCGGTTATTCTCATTATTCATCGTCTGACTCATGCGTCTGAACATAAACAGAGTTATGCCGCCCATTGCAAGCAGCAGAAGAAGCGTGGGCAGAATTTGATAAATCCATTGCCCGGTTGAACCGCTGTCATAAGTTGCTTTAATGGGAGCATCCTTATGCTGTCGGTTATACTCCATAATATCTTCATGAACATCCTCAATAAAGAGGTTAACGCTCGGAACAGTATAGGTTTTAACCTGCTTATCGCCCTGAACCATATATGTGAGCGCACCGCTGCTGAGGTTAAGGTTATACTCCGTAACCTTACCTTCATCGAACAAAGAAACTATCTGATAGTATTCAAGCTTTTCCTTTTTCTGTGAACCTGCATAAAGCGTAATGCCTGCTATAATCATAACAGGAATCAGAACATAAGGCAGAAGCGTCAGAAGCTTCTTTTTGTTTTTTCCGGGTTTATCATTCTTGATATTCAATTCGAACAATCACTCCTTAACTTATCTTTCCCTTTTTACTCGGAATATATCTCTCTTTTAAGTACGCCGATATACGGAAGATTTCTGTATTTTTCATCGTAGTCAAGACCGTAGCCGACAACGAATTCATCGGGAACTTCTGCGCCCGAATAATCTGCAAAAATATCGGGAACAGCTCTTCTTTCAGGCTTATCGAGAAGAGTGCAGATTTTAAAACTCTTGGGATTTCTTCTGAGCAGAATTGCTTTAAGATAGCTGAGGGTTCTGCCCGAATCAAGAATATCCTCAACAATCAAAACATCCTTGCCCTCAAGGTTAATATCGAGGTCCTTGATAATTCTTACTGCGCCGGAAGAGGTTGTTCCGCTTTGGTAGCTTGAAACACACATAAAATCGATTTCACAAGGAACTGTTATTGCACGCATAAGGTCTGCCATGAAAACAACAGAGCCTTTAAGCACGCTGACAAGCAGTAGATTTTTATCTTTATAATCTTCGCTGATTCTTTTACCGAGGTCTTTAACAATCCCTGAAAGTGTGTCTTCGCTGTAATAAACTTTTTCTATATCATTAAGCATTATAACTTCCCCCTTAAAAGTTATCTCTTAATTTCAATTTTTAAAATATTTCGGGTTTCTTTGCTGATTTCGGTGCGATAATCAACTCCGACACCTTCAACAAGTATTACACCCGACTCATCCGATAAGATAACAAGGGAGTCACGCTTTTCAGGCGGAATTTTCATTTCATTAAAAACCTTTTTGAGAGATTTTGTGCAACCTCTCTTTTTAATGAAAATTCTGTCGCCGGCTTGACGGCTTCTGAAATAAGATTCACCGATTATCTTATCACGGTCGATATAATAAATTGAGTTATTATTTGAAATATTTTGTAAAGAATTTATTTCGCATATATTAACGGTTACCGTTACGTTGCCTGCCTGAAAATCACCGCATTCCAAAGCAAAAGGTTCAATCAAACAATCACATTCAGATGGAAACTCAAGCATACCGCCCCTGACTCTGACCGTTACTCCCCCATTTATCTGTCTGCTGCCTCCGTTTGAAAGGATAAAGCAGACTTCTTCAACAGCTTTATATTCGGGAGTAAAACCGAAAAAAGATTCAATGATTCTTATTACTGCACGTTTCTTTATAGGTGCAGGAGCAAGCGAAAGAATTTTCGCATCGAAACATTCACCTGAAACGGATTCCGCAACAAGCTTATCCGCACATTCTCCGAGATAGGCTTCGTCTTCACACAAGGAATCAATGCACCTTGCCGCAGATTGCTCAAACGATGAATTAATCTCATAAAGCTCAGGAACAATTTTATGCCTTATTCTGTTCCTTGAATATCTTACATCCGAATTAGACTTATCGGTTACATAATCAATGCTGTTTTCTTTGCAGAAATCTTCAATTTCTGCCTTCGTGCAATCTATAAGAGGCCGTATATAATTATCTCTCACAGGCGGAATCGATCCGAGACCGCGAAGAACGCTGCCCCTTGCGAAATTAAACAGAAACGTTTCTGCACGATCGCTCAGATTATGGGCTGTTGCAATCAGCACATCCTTTCCGTAAGATTCAAAAAAATTATAGCGGATTTTTCTGCCTGCTTCTTCAAGACCCATTCCGAGTGTTTTAGCTTCACCGATAACATCGGCTTTGCAAACCCTAAGCGGAATTCCGTTTTTTTTGCAATAATCGATAACAAAGCTTTCGTCAGCATCGGCTTCTTTACCCCTGATTCCGTGATTGACATGAACGGCTTTAAGTTTAAATCCTAAATCATCTTTTATACAATCAAGAATATGAAGCATTGCCATTGAATCACTGCCGCCTGAAACCGCCGCAACAACAACCGACCCGTCAGATATCATATCATATTTTTTTATTGTTGAAATTACTTTATTAATCATTATAATTCTTTTCGAGAGCAAGGAACAAAGTATGTTCGCCGTCCCAGGCAAACTCAACGGTGCCTGTTTCACCGTGTCTGTTCTTTGCCACTATGACTTCAACGGTGTTAACGTTTGCCTGCTCGTCGGGTACTTCGTCATCTTCTTTTTCGCCCTTATAATAATCGGGTCTGTAAAGCATCATAACGATATCGGCATCCTGCTCGATTGAACCCGATTCACGAAGGTCTGCAAGCTGGGGCTTATGCGATTTTCCTCTGCCCTCTGTTCCTCTGGAAAGCTGAGCACAACAAACAATCGGAATATTAAGGTCTTTAGCCATCATTTTAAGACCTCTCGTTATTTCACTGACTTCCTGAACTCGGTTTTCGGATCTTGTACTTCCCTTGATAAGTCCGAGGTAGTCAATAATAACGCATTCAACGCCGCCAAGACGTCTTATTTTAGCTTTCATTTCAGGAACAGTAATTGTTGAGGTATCGTCAAAATAAAGCTCACAATCATTAAGAGCGCTTGTTGCCTGACCGAGTTTCACCCATTCATCGCTTGAAATATTACCGTTTCTCATTTTCATGCTGGAAACTCTCGCTTCCGTGCCGAGAACACGCATTGCAAGCTGTTCCTTGGTCATTTCAAGAGAGAAAAAGAGAACTTTTCTTTTACCGACGGCTGCAACATTCCTTGCAAGGTTAAGCGCAAAGCTCGTTTTACCCATCGCAGGACGTGCACCGATAAGAATCAGGTCGGAGCGGTTAAGACCTGTCAGAACTTTATCGAGGTCTGCAAATCCCGTTGTAAACCCTTTATACAAATCCTTGTCTTCACCCGTGAGCTTCTGCAAACGGTCATAAACATCGTTAACAATGATATCACGAAGCTTTGAGGGAGCATTTGAGGTTTTGCCCTGACGGATATTATAAATCTTCTGCTCGGCATTATCAAGCAAAGTATCCGCTGTTTCTTCCTGTGCAACAGCCATATCGATGGTTTCGCTTGAAATGTTGATAAGAGTACGCATATAGAATTTTTCTCTGACTATCTTTGCGTACATTTCAACATTTGATGTTGAAGGAACCATCTGAGCAAGCTCAAAAAGATAATTTCTGCCTGCCGCATTATCATAAACACCCTGCTGAACAAGCTGCTCAAGAATAATGAGCGGGTCAATTTTTGAGCCCGTGCTGTCAGTTAAAAGCATGGCAGCAAAAATTGACTGATGCTGCGGCAGATAAAAAGATTCGGGGTTTATGTAAACTGCAGCCTGAGAAAGGCAGGAGGAATCAACGAGGATACTGCCGAGAACCGCCTGTTCTGCTTCAAGGCTGAAAGGCATATTTAAATTTTCAAGAGAAAGAACGCTGTTTTCTGCCATATCAATTCTCCGTTCGATTTTACTTGGTTCTCTTTATTCACCGACTCTGACATACATCGAAGCGCTGATGCCGTTATAAAGCTTTACCTCAACGGGATATGTTCCGAAAGCCTTGATATCTTCAACAACAACCTTGCGCTTATCAAGCGAAAGACCGTATTCCTTTGAAATCGCAGCTGCAACGTCCTTTGAAGTCACCGAACCGAAAAGCTTGCCGTTTGCGCCGGCTTTGGCTGCAAGCTTAACTGTTTTGCCTTCGATTTTTGCTGCGTTTGCCTTTGCGGCAGCAATCTCGGTATCAATGCGATGTTTTTCAGATGCTTCTCTGTTTTTAAGCTCGCTCATTGCCTGCGAATTGGCTTCCATAGCAAGCTTTCTGGGAAAAAGAAAGTTTCTTGCATAACCGTCTGATGTGTTATCAAGCTCACCTTTTTTTCCGAGACCTTTAACATCCTGAACTAATACTACTTTCATATTTTATCTCCTTAATCTTAAGAGTTTTTTGCAAAAAATTCATCTATTGCAGCAAAAAGAGCAGATTTTGCTGCAGGGATATTATATCCTTTAAGCTGACAGGCAGCCATCGTCTGGTGACCGCCGCCGCCAAGAGCTTCCATAATAAGCTGAACATTGATTTCACCAAGGCTTCTTGCTGAAATATTAACACAACCGTTATTATCAAACATAACAAACGAAGCTTTGATTCCGGTTATATTCAGAAGCTCGTCAGCAGCCTGAGCAGTTACAATTCTGATATCATTGGAACTGAAATCAGCAACCGAAATCGCACAGTTCTTATAGCTTTCGGCATTTGAAATAACTCTGTTGCGCATTCTGCTTACATCAATTGAATTAGCAAAAAGCTTTTTAACGCTGACGGTATCTGCACCTTTATCTTTTAGAAATGCAGCCGCTTCAAAGGTTCTTACACCTGCACGGATAACAAAATTCTTTGTATCAAGCATTATACCGGAAAGAAGCGCCTCTGCAACGGTTTTGCCTATTTCAATTTCATTACCCATATATTGAAGAAGCTCCGTAACCATTTCACTTGCAGAAGAAGCTCCCGGATCATGGTGAAAAATAACCGCACCGTGAACATCCGTAACAGACCGTCTGTGATGGTCAATTATTACTCTGGTTTCGGTTTTTTCATAAATTGACGGAAATTCAACGAAGGACTCAATATGAGTATCTACTACAACAAGAAGCGTTTTTTTGCCGATAAGCTCATGAGCTGCTTCTTCGCCGATTACGAGATGACCCATACCGTCGGAATCAAGCTTTTTTATAAGAGTAGAAGCAAGAGTCTTTTTTCTGTCAGTAACTATATTTACGGGGATACCGAATGATAATGCCGCGCAAGCTATACCAACCGCTGAACCGATTGCATCAAGATCGGTATAACCGTGACCCATAACCAGAACATTGCTGCTGCTTCTGATGAGTTCTGCAAGAGCCGAGCCGATAACCCTGCTCTTGACTTTCGTTCTTTTTTCAGCGCTTTTTGAAACACCGCCTATATAATCATAGCCGTCTTTATTTTTTATGGCAACCTGATCGCCGCCTCTGCCAAGGGCCATTTCAATAGCCTTTCTGGAATTCTTTTCGCAATCCTTAAAGCTTTCGCCGCTCGAAACACCAACGGAAAGTGTTGCACCGATTTTTTTATCTTTGAACTCAAAATTACGAACCGTTTCAAGAATGCTGAAACGTTCCTCAACCATGCGAGCGAAGTTTTTCTGTTCGGTGAAGATAAGATATCTGTCATCGCTTACCTTTTTAAGCGTACTGTTATAGGATTCAGCCCATGAATCAAGCTCTGCTTCAATGCGGCTCTTGATTTCCGTTCTTTCGCTGTCACGGAATTCGGAACGTGAATCGTCAATATTATCAAGCTCAATCAGAATCGCATAAGGTCTTGATTTGAAAAATTCAATTTCTGTCTTTTTGAGCCTTGTGTTGTTAAGATAAAACAGAATACAGAATTCTTCATCACCGTGCTTGAAAACGTCAGTAAAAACAGAATAATAACGTTCCTTAATCATAACATGGGTTTCTTCTTCAGCAATGATATTTTCAAGACCGATTCCGTTTGTGAACATATCGATATGCGAAGCGGAGGTAAGTTCACCGCCTGCAATTTCATTATAAAACTTTTTACTGCACCAGCCTATGTATCCCTGACGGTTGCATACAACCGCAGGAAACGGGAAAGAGGCAAGAACTTCTGCCTGCGAAAAATCAAGATTCTTCGAGGCATTTTCCATGAACTTTTTATAGCGGTATTTGGCAGAAACAACTCTGTAAGCTGCTATTGCAAAAATTATAAGAGCAACAACAAGCTCTGCAAGAGCAGCTCTGGGCTCAATGAGAGCCGTTATGCCGATAAAAACAGCGGTAAAGCCTGCAAGCAGACATATAAGCAGTTTATCATACCAAAAACCCTTAAGCTTCATTTAAACCTCCATAATAATAGGCAGAATCATGGGACTGCGTTTTGTTTGCTCATAAACAAAATGCGAAACTGCATCCCTGAGCTTGCCCTTGATGGCATTAATATCGCTGATGTTGCTGTAATAGCAGTTTTCAAGCGATTTTTCAGCTATCTTGCGAGCCTGAGCGATAAGCTCTTCGGCTTCTTTAACATAGACAAAACCTCTGGAAACAACCTCGGGACCTGCAATAAGCTGACCTGTTTCGTAATCAAGCGAAGCTGTAACAACAATAATGCCGTCCTGACCGAGATGCTTTCTGTCACGCAGAACAACGCTGCCGACATCGCCGACACCGTAGCCGTCAACAAATACCTTGCCTGCGGGCACGGGTGCACCGTTTTTGATACCCGTGCTTGTTAATTCGGCAACAAATCCGTTATCTGCGATAAAAATATTATCCTTGGGAATACCCATACCCTCTGCAAGCATGGCATGCTTGCGAAGATGCTTCTGTTCACCGTGAACGGGAATAAAATATCTGGGCTTTACAAGACCCATGATAAGCTTTAATTCTTCCTGACACGCATGACCCGAAACATGAACATCGTACATTTTTTCATAAATAACTTCGGCTCCGAGTTTGAGAAGCTCATTGACTACCTTGCCGACGGTTTTTTCGTTGCCGGGAATGGGAGTTGCCGAAATAATTACATAATCGTTGGGACAGATTTCAACCTTTCTGTGGTCTGAAAAAGCCATTCTCGAAAGCGCTGACATCGGCTCACCCTGACTGCCCGTTGTTATAATAACAAGGCTGTCTGCGGGATATTTATTGATAAGATCGGCATTAATAAGAACATTATCGGGAATATTGAGATAACCGAGCTGTGCGCTGATATTAACAACATTTTCAAGGCTTCTGCCCATAATGGCTACCTTTCTGCCGAGAGAAGCCGCAACGTTAATAATCTGCTGAACTCTGTGAATATTGGATGCAAAGGTTGCAACAATAATTCTGCTTTTGCCTGCTTTTCTGAAAAGCACGTCAAAAGATTCGCCGACCTTGCGCTCGCTCTCTGTATAGCCGGGTCTTTCTGCGTTGGTTGAATCCGAAAGCAGAGCAAGCACGCCTTCATCACCGAGCTGAGCAAATCTTGAAAGGTCAATCATGCCGCCGTCAATGGGAGTGCTGTCAACTTTAAAGTCGCCCGTCTGGATAACCGTACCCGCTTCGCATTTGATTGCAAGAGCAATTGCATCGGGAATTGAATGGTTTACATGAATCATTTCAATGCTGAATTCATTGAAATCAACCACATCACCCGGAGCAACTTCATTGAGCTTTGCGCTGCTGAGAAGTCCGTGCTCTTTAAGCTTGCCCTGAATCAGACCGATTGTGAGCTTAGTTCCGTAAACAGGAATATTGAGTGTTTTCAAAAGATATGCAAGACCGCCTATATGGTCCTCATGACCGTGGGTGATGATGATACCCTTGATTTTTTCAGCATTATTCTGAACATATGAAAAATCGGGAATAACAAGGTCAACGCCAAGCATTTCGGGGTCGGGAAAGGCAAGACCGCAGTCAACAAGAAACATTTCATCTTTATATTCATAAAGAGTCATGTTTTTGCCGACTTCATTTAAACCGCCGAGGAAAGCGATGCGAAGAGGTATTTCAACTGTATTCTTTCTGTATTTTTTTGCAGAACCGTTTCTTGATTTGTAGCTCTGTTTGCCGCCTTTTTTCTGTTGAAATCCTTTTGGTTTGGTTTTATTTGTTTTTTGATTATTCTTTTGCTGAGATGTATTATTTTTTTCTGAAATATTATTAGCTGTATTCTTTTTCGCCATATTCTCTCCAATCTGTATAAAAATTATTTATCGGTAGTTTGTTTTACTTATGTATGCGGTCAGGAAACCCTGACCATATTGATTCACATTATATAATATATTTTTATTATTATAATGTCAAGTTAAATATTTTTGAACAATTCTTCTATACCCTCGCAAAGCTCCGTTGCAGCTTCCATTGTGTCTGCCTCAGCAAGAATGCGCACCTTATCTCCGCTTCTTTCAGGAATAATCAACAGCTTGCCCTTTTCTCTTTTTAATTTAATTCCTTCAAAATCATTTGTAAGGCTGATATCCTCTTCTCCGACAAGTCCTGCAATATCAGCAGGCGAAAAGCCGATATGAACTGTTTTGCGGATAATATATTTTTCGGGTAATTCTGCAATTAATTCCTCAAGAGTACATTCTCTTTCTTTCATTACCGATAAAAGCTTCACGGCAAGAAAAAGACCGTCTCTGACAAAAACCTGTTTTGCAGCAAGCCGCCTTGCAAGCGAATCTGAATTGTCGGCAGGTGTGCTGAGATATCGATAAACTTTTTTACCGCAGCCAAGAGCAAGAGCATCAAGGAAACCCGGTGCATCATACGGCACGGCGATATCCCTGCCGTTTCGCATTTCATTAAGGCAACAAACTGCAAGCAGCTTTTCATACTCATATTCTGTTCCGCCGAAATTTGCGCTGATTTCAGTTCCGTTTTCATTGACTGATAAGATAATTTCACCGTTAAGATTGCATCCGAGCGAAGATAAAACGGAATTCATAAGATTTTCAATGATTTTGTTTTCACATTTAACCGTAACGCCGATGCTTTTCAGACCGTAGGGAGCTTGCTTGAGAAGCTCCTGCCTGTAAATAAGCCTGAAGCTCGCCATATCGCAAAGCTCCTTTATCTCGTTTTCATCCGTTTCATGAAATTCGCATTTACTGATATGGCTTTCGATGCTTCTTTCAAAAAATCTCGGAACAGATAATCCGCCTTCGCCGCATAATTTTATTTCCCTGTTTTCTCCTCCGCTGATAAACAAGCCTGCTCCGAGGTCACAAAAATTAACAAGAAAATTCAGCTGTGCTTCAAATGAATCGCCGAAATCCCAGACATTTCCGCCAGAGCAAAGGATACCCGAAACAACTGCGGATTTAAGCGCTTTAGCAATTTTGGTTCCGTCACTCGCAACAGCACATTTCTTTCCGTTTCTTGTGCTCCCGATTGCAGAACCGATTTTAACGCATGCCTGAGCCGTAAGCCTCGAACCGTTATCCTCTCCGAAACCTTTATCTGTCAGCATTCTATCACCGGAATTACCGATTTTAACATTATCTGAAACAACGGTTTCTTTACCGATTACTTTACCCGGCCAGATCAGAACATTCGGATTAACGCTTGAATTTTCACCGATTACACATCCTGAGCCTGCAACGCTGCCCTCAAACATTGATGCTCTTGATTTAAGTGCCGCTCCGGAGCATACAACCGCACCCGTTACTGACGATTTATTACCGAGTGAAGAATTTTCAAGAACAGTTGAATAACGAATTTTAGCGTTTTTGCCGATATAAGAATTATCATCAATCACAGCATAAGGACCGATAACCGCCCCCTCACAGATTTCTACATTTTTGCCTATATAAACAGGCGGTATAACCGAATAATCACATTTCGGCAGCACTTCAGCTGCAAAAATCCCGTCAGCAACTTTACCCGAATACGATTTCATTCTGCCGTCAAAAACATCTCTCTGGCATTCTGAATAAGAATCGATATTTCCGACATCGCACCAATAATCATCTGTATTATAGCAATAAATCGGCATGTCTCTCTCAAGCATCATAGGAAATAAATCTCTTGCAAAATCATAGCTTTTCCCTTTCGGAACAAGCTCCATACACTCAGGATTGACAATGTAAACTCCTGTGTTTGCGAGGTTACTCAAAGCTTGCTGCCACGATGGTTTTTCAATGAAACCGAGAACTCTGTTTTCCTTGCCGACCTTTACAACTCCGTATTCCCGCGGATCTTTTTTGCAGGTTGCAACAATTGTTATTTTTGCTCCGCTTGCTTTATGATAATCCATAATCTTCTTAAAATCAAAATTGCACATTGCATCTCCGCTGATAACTATAAACGGTTCAACATATCCCGCCGACGCTGCCTTGACGCTGCCTGCTGTGCCGAGCGGCTCATCCTCACGAAAGAAATTAAGTCTGAGCTTTTTATACTTACTTCCGTATTCATTTTCAATAATATGCGGCATATATCCGAGAGTAACCGAAGCATCTGTTACACCGCATGAGCTCAAAAGCTCAAAAATATATTCAATTATCGGCTTACCGTGAATTCTCGCCATGGGTTTCGGAATTGTGCAGGTAAGAGGTCTTAACCTGCTTCCCTCTCCGCCTGCCATAATAACTGCTTTCATAAAATCATTCCTTTCTGCAATATTATTGGCAGCAATTCACGAAAATAACCAAATATTCACTTGAGATTTAAAACCGTTAATGATATAATAATTAAAATTTTGATTTGGAGTAATTTATGGCTGAACTTAAAAAGGTTGATATATTTACAGACGGCGCCTGCTCGGGCAATCCCGGTCCCGGCGGATGGGGCGCAATTCTGCGCTATGGAAAGCATGAAATGGAGCTGTGCGGCGGAGAAAAGGAAACAACAAACAACAGAATGGAGCTTACCGCAGTTATTGAAGCACTCAAAAAGCTTAAAGAAAAATGCGACGTTACCATCTATACTGACTCAAAATATGTTGCCGATGCCTTTTTGCAGGGCTGGATTTGGGGCTGGGTGAAAAAAGGTTGGAAAAAATCAGATAACAAACCTGTTCTTAACCCCGAATTATGGCAGACTCTTCTTACTGAAATCAGAAAGCATAAATACAAAATTATATGGGTCAAGGGTCATGCAGGTCATCCCGAAAACGAACGCTGCGACAAGCTTGCCACCGCAAAAGCAGCTGAATATTCCGAATAAAAAACATACCGAAGTTGCAATCCATTAAGGTTGTTGCAATTTCGGTTTTTTCATATGTCATACATTGTCCCGTTTCCGCATAAGCTTTACCAAGCAAAAAAATGAGGATTCGGAGGAATAATAATGGCAAATTCAAGCATTTACGGCGATATCGCCGCAAGAACGGGCGGAGATATTTATATCGGCGTAGTCGGTCCTGTCAGAACGGGAAAATCTACGTTTATTAAAAAGTTTATGGAGAATATGGTTCTGCCGAACATAGAGGATTCTGCAAAACGTGAACGGGCAAACGATGAGCTGCCCCAATCCTCCGCAGGCAGAACAATTATGACAACCGAGCCGAAATTCATTCCCGAAGAAGCAATTGAAATCAATCTGCCTCAAAACGCAAAAATGAAAGTAAGAATGATTGATTGCGTAGGATATATTGTCCCCTCTGCGCTCGGATATATCGAGGGCGAAAACCCGAGAATGGTTAAAACGCCGTGGTTTGAAGATGATGTTCCGTTTAATATGGCGGCGGAAATCGGCACGCAGAAAGTTATAAATGAACACTCAACAATCGGTCTTGTAATCACAACAGACGGCTCAATCAGCGATATTCCGAGAAATGAATATGAAGAAGCTGAAGCAAGAGTTATCGGTGAATTGAAAGAGCTGAAAAAACCGTTTATAACGCTTCTTAACTGCAAAGACCCTGATTCTGCAGCTTCGATAAAGCTTGCAGAAGAAATGTCCGAAAAATATTCCGTTCATGTCTTACCCGTTAACTGTCTGACTCTCGATGCTGACGAGATTAAAAACATTCTTTCTGACATATTATTTGAATTTCCGATAAAAGAAATCAAAATCGATTTACCCGGATGGATTACATCTCTCGAAAAATCCCACTGGCTGCGCAGCGAAATCTTCGGCAACATCGGTGAATATGCAAATAGTCTAAAAAAAATGAGAGATATCAACGATTTTGGCTTATCAATGAGCAATTGCAAACATATCAGCAAAGCGTATGTGGAAAGCATAAATCTTGCAAACGGCAGCGCAAAAATCGGAATGCAGCTTGAATCAATGCTGTTTTTTAAAATCCTTGAGGAAGAAACGGGAATTTCAATAAGCGATGAACAGGAGCTTATGAAACGCATGAAAGAGCTTTCGCAGGCACAAGAAGGCTATAAACGAATTCAGGATGCGCTTGATGATGTTGAATCAACAGGCTACGGAATTGTTATGCCGGGCATTGATGACCTGACCCTCGAAGAACCCGAAATAATGAAGCAAGGCGGCAGATACGGCGTAAGGCTGCGAGCAGGTGCACCCTCACTTCATATAATGAAAGCCACAATCCAGACCGAGGTTGCTCCGATAGTCGGTTCTGAATCGCAATCGGAAGAACTGATTAAGTATCTTCTTAAAGAATTTGAAGAAAATCCCTCGGAAATCTGGAAATCAAATATTTTCGGCACTTCCTTGCATGAGCTTGTAAACGAAGGACTGCATAACAAGCTTTACAGAATGCCCCTTGATGCACGTTCAAAGCTTCAGGAAACTCTCGAGCGAATTATAAATGAAGGTTGCAGCGGTCTTATTTGCATAATTTTATAACAACAAACGGCTTGTACGGAACATTCCATACAAGCCGTTATTTTTTCAGGGTCTTGTTAAATCAACGGTAAGCTCACCGTTTTTATATACCATTTCAATCATGTATTTATTCTGATTGGATGCTTTATAATAACCGTTGCCGCTGATCGGAGCCTGCTCGGGGTATCCGAGAGTAAAGCCCGCGGATTTAATTGCAGAAAGATAATTATTGAATTCCTCATGCGAGCAATTTACTGAAAAAATATATCTGAGTGATTCATCATATGAATCGGCAATCGGCGAAGAAAAAGAGAATTCGGGAAGCTGTTGTGAAAACTCGTTTGAAATCTTTGTTTCAGGAACGGAAACAACGGGTGCGGGTCGTGAAGCTGCAGTTGTCTGTGCAGGCGGTTCGGGTTTATTGCATGAAGCAAAAACGAGAATTGAAACAATCATAATTATGATAAATGAAATATTTTTTTTCATATAAATTACCTCCAGTAATGTTTCAAATTATAACATATAACAAAAAGATATGCAAGAATTAAAATCATCAAAGCTTTATTTTAAAAAAATATTGACAAAATATCGATTAAGAATTAATATTATTTTATCCCTAATAAATAAAAATTAAAGAAAGGTGATCAAATGGCAACAGAACTTAAGAAAAAATACGGTTTGCTGACAGCTATCTGCATGGTAGTCGGCATCGTAGTAGGAAGCGGCGTTTTCTTCAAAGCCGAAGCAATTCTCAGAGTAACAGGCGGCAACTTAAAGCTTGGTATTCTCGCATGGGTTATCGGCGGCGTTATAATGATTATCAGCGCATACACCTTCTCTCTCATGGCAACAAAATACGAAAAAGTCAACGGCGTTGTTGACTATGCAGAAGCTGCTCTCGGCGGCAAATACGCATACCTTGTAGGTTGGTTTTTAACAACAATCTACTACCCCACCCTTACAATGGCTCTCGCATGGCTTTCAGCAAGATACACTCTTGTTGTTTTCCAGGGCGATAACGCTGACCCTACCAGCGGTCTTTGCTTTGCTCTCGCTTGCTTCTATCTTGTAGGCAGCTATGCAATGAACGCTCTTTCACCCATTATTGCAGGTAAATTTCAGGTTTCCTCAACAGCTATCAAGCTTGTTCCCCTTCTTCTCATGGCTGTTGTCGGCACAATCTACGGCATTTCAAACGGAACTCTTGTTAAAAACTTCACAGAGGCTGTTAACCCCTCAGTTTTCAATGAAATCGGCGTAACTCCTCCCGCCTCTAATTTCGATGCAATTTTCGGCGCTGTTTGCGCAACAGTTTTTGCATATGAGGGCTGGATTATTGCCACATCAATCAACGCTGAAATCAAGGATGCAAAAAGGAATCTTCCCAAGGCTCTTGTTCTCGGCTCAATGATTATTGTTGCAATTTATGTTCTTTATTATATCGGTCTTGCAGGCGCAGTTGATAACGAAACAATGCTTATCAGCGGTCAGACAGGTGCTAAGAAAGCATTCGCAAATGTTTTCGGCAACGTTATGGGCACAGGCATTTTTGTTTTTGTTATTATTTCCTGCCTCGGCACACTCAACGGACTTATGCTCGGCTGCACAAGAGGTCTTTACTCTCTCTCAACCAGAGGCAGAGGTCCTTCGCCCAAGGTTTTTGCTGATATTGACAAAAACACCAATATGCCTGCAAACTCTGCAGTATTCGGTCTTCTCCTTTGCGCAGCATGGCTCTTCTATTTCTATTGCTCATCCTTCAGCTCATTCAGCGACAAGCTCGGTATGTTTGCATTTGACCCCACAGAGCTTCCCATCATCACAATTTATCCTTTCTATATACCCATTTTCTTTAAAATGATGTCAAACAAGGATTTCGGCGGAGCAAAACGTTTCATAGCTCCCATCCTTGCTATCGCAGGCAGCATTTTCATGGTTATCGCTTCTGTCAGAGCACATGCCAAAGAAATCCCCGGATATCTTATTATCTTTGTAGTAATAATGCTTCTCGGCTTTGCATTCATGAAGAAAAAGGATATCGCTGCTGAAAAATAAAAAGATTTATCCGAAGGTCAGAAATGAAAACTAATAAGACAAAAAAAAATACAGATGTACCTGTTGAAACTGAAACTTCGCAGGATGAAATCAATAAAAAAGCTGTAATTCCGCACTCCGATAACAACGAAGGAGTTAATCGCATAACACTTGAATTTAACAAAAAAGGCATCAAAAAAACTACAGGATACATCATCGGAATTGCGTTTGTAATTCTTTCAATCGCATGGATTCTCAACAACGATGATAAATTTTCAAATATTGTTGACGGTGTATATAAAGTTTTATCGCCTTTTGTAGTAGGATTTGCAATTGCATTTGTTCTCAATGTTCTTATGCGACCTCTTGAGTCGCTCTGGAGCATAATATTTAAAAAGAACAGCAAGATTTCATCAAAACTTAAAAGAGCAGTATGCTTACTTTTAAGTGTTATCATAATGTTTGGCTTTATCGTTGCATTACTCTTTATGATTATCCCCGAGTTTGTAAAAACTTTCAACAACATCGTGGAAATCATTCCTGAATACGCAACAAGAGCAATCGGTTGGTTTAATAATTTGAGAGCTTTTGCATTACGTTATAATGTTAAAATCCCCGAATTCAATTTTAATCCCGATTACATTATAAATTTCTTGAAAAACAATCTTGCAAACAGCTCCACTTTGAACAAAACTCTGGATTTCACATCTTCGCTTTTAACAGGAATAGTTAACCTGATTGTTTCGCTTGCATTCTCGGTTTATCTGCTTGCACAGAAAGAAAAACTGATAAACAATCTTAAAAAAACTCTCTATGCTTTCTTCCCTGAGAAAAAAATTGACAGATTGGTTGATATTGCAGGCATGACTGACCAGACATTCACCAGATTCATTTCGGGTCAGCTCCTTGAGGCAATTATAATCGGCGTTCTCTGTTTCATAGGAATGCTTATTTTCAATATGCCTTATGCCCCTGTTATTTCGGTTCTTGTCGGCTTTACTGCATTGATTCCCGTTTTCGGTGCATTTATCGGTACTGCAATCGGTGCATTTCTGATTTTATTTGACAGCCCCGCAAAAGCATTCTGGTTTATTGTTTTCATTGTTGTTCTGCAGCAGCTTGAGGGCAACCTCATTTATCCAAAGGTTGTCGGCAAGTCCGTCGGATTACCCGGCATATGGGTTCTTGCAGCAGTTACAATCGGCGGTAATACCATGGGCGTTACCGGAATTATTCTGGCTGTTCCCGCATGCGCAGTTTTATATTCATTGCTCCGAAAAGCGGTTTACGGAAAACTGAATAAAAAGAATGCTCAGAAATCACAAACTGAAGATAAATCAGAGCTAAAACAAACAGAATAAAAACAGAGCTCCGGACAAAAATGTTCGGAGCTCTTTATCTTTATATATGTTTTATAATAATGCGAGTTTTTTATAATCAGCTTTTATTGAATTATAAAGTGAGGAATAAACCGAATGAAATTTTCTGTATTCCTTTGAAATTTCAACATCAGGCTGTATCGAGTCAGCGCTGACAGCAGTCATTGCTTTGCAAGCTTCAGGCACAGAATCATATATACCTGCGCCAACTGCGGCAAGAATTGCAACACCGAGAGCAGGCGCTTCTGCGGATTCAGATGTTGCAACAGGCAAACCGAAAGTATTGCAAATCATGGATTTCCAGAGCTTGCTGTTTGCGCCGCCACCGCAAAGCAGCATTGTTTCGGGAGAAATCTTCATCTCTTTGAGCACAAGCAGACAATCATACAGGGAATATGTAACACCCTCGAGAATGGCTCTGATGAAATGAGCCTTTGTGTGCATTGCTGAAATACCGAAGAAAACACCTCTGCAATCGGGGTCAAGGTGCGGAGTACGCTCACCCATAAGATAAGGCAGATAAATAAGCTTATTGCAACCAATCTGAATATCATTTGCCATTGAATCGGTTACCGCATAAACAGGTTTACCGTTTTCGGCAGCATATGCGCTCTCTTCACCGCAAAAATTGTTTTTGAACCATTGCATTGAAAGACCTGCACCCTGCGTTACACCCATAACATGCCACGCACCGGGCACAGCGCAGCAGAAAGTATGCACTCTGCCTGCAGGGTCAATAATCGGGTTATCAGTGTGAGCAAAAACAACGCCCGAAGTTCCGATTGTTGTGAAAGCCTTGCCCTCTTCAACAACACCCATTCCGACTGCGGCAGCAGCATTATCACCTGCACCGCCTACAACCGAGGTTGCGGTGGAAAGACCTGTAAGAGAAGCAGTTTCTTCATTGATATAGCCTGTAATTTCAGGTGATTCATAAACCTTTGCAAGATATTCTTCTTTAATACCGCAAGCCTCAATCATGACCTGTGACCATTTACGGTTCGGAACATCAAGAAGCTGCATTCCCGAAGCATCGGAAACTTCGGTTGCAAATTCACCCGTAAGTCTGAAACGCAGATAATCCTTTGGCAGTAGAATATGCCTGCATTTTTCAAAAACATCGGGTTCATTATTTTTAACCCAGAGAATCTTGGAAGCCGTAAAGCCTGTTAATGCAGGATTTGCGGTTATTTTAATAAGCGTGTCTCTGCCGAGCTTTTCCGTCAGCTCATCGCACTCCTTGCCCGTTCTCTGATCGCACCATAGAATGGAAGGACGAAGAACATTGCACTCTTCATCAAGCATGACCAGACCGTGCATCTGACCTGAAATTCCGAGAGAAACTATATCGGCAGAATTAACTCCGCTTTCCGAAACAACCTTTTTAAGAGTATCGATTGCAGCATCATACCAATCCTGCGGATTCTGCTCTGCCCATCCGTTATGCGGCTGCTGCATATCATATTCATAGCTCGCATCGGCAATAATTTTACCGTTTATATCAAAGAGAACAGTTTTTGTTGCCGACGTGCCGAGATCAATTCCGATAACATATTTCATATTATTCACCGAACATTATGCCGTTAACAACGGACTGAATATATTCCTGCTTGCCTGAACCGGGGTCAGAGCATTTACCGAGCGAGCAAGCGTATGCGCTCAGTTCTTCAAGAGTAGCTTCTCCGTCAGCAATCTTTTTGCCGATTCCGCATTCAAAGCTTGAATATCTGTCTTTCTTGAAATTATCAAGCGTTCCCTCTTCAATAATAGCAGCAGCTTTCATAAGACCGAGGGCAAAAGTATCCATACCGAGAATGAATGCCTGAACCATATCCTCGGGAGTGTTGCTGGGTCTGCGGTTTTTGGCATCAAAGTTAAGACCGCCATTGCCGAGTCCTCCGGCCTTAAGCACTTCATACATACACATTGTTGCAGAATATGCATCAAACGGGAATTCATCGGTATCCCAACCGAGAACGGGGTCGCCCTGGTTTGCATCAATTGAGCCGAGCATTCCGTTGATAGCTGAAATGCGAAGCTCATGCTCAAATGTATGACCGGCAAGAAGAGCATGATTTGCTTCAATATTCATCTTGAAATCCTTATCAAGGCCGTACTGACGAAGGAAACCGATTGCAGTTGCGGCATCGAAATCATACTGATGCTTCATAGGTTCTTTAGGCTTGGGTTCAATATAGAAATCGCCTTCAAACCCGATGCTTCTGCCGTAGGTTACAGCCATTTTCATAAGGCGTGCGATGTTTTCCTGCTCAAACTTGACATCGGTGTTAAGAAGAGTTTCATAGCCCTCTCTGCCGCCCCAGAAAACATAGCCTTTACCGCCGAATTTAACGGTTAAATCAAGAGCCTTTTTAATCTGCGCAGCCGCAAAACAATAAACCTCAGCGCTGTTTGTTGAGCCTGCACCGTTCATGAATCTGGGATTCGAGAACATATTTGCAGTACCCCAAAGGCACTTAATACCTGTAGCATTCATTTTTTCAAGTATGTAATCGCTGATTTCATCAAGTCTTGCATTTGTTTCATTGATATCCTCTGCTTCGGGAACGAGGTCAACATCATGGAAGCAGAAATATTCAACGCCGAGCTTCTGCATAAATTCAAAGCCCGCATCAACCTTTGCCTTTGCATGAGCCATTGTTGCTTTTTCAGCACCGAAGGATTTATCAGCGGTATCTCTGCCAAACATATCCGTGCCTGCTGCACCGAGATTATGCCACCAAGCCATTGCAAAAGGCAGATGCTCTTTCATGGGCTTGCCCATAACGATTTTATCGGCTTCATAAAATTTAAAAGCAAAAGGATTTTTGCTTTTAGAGCCTTCATATTTTACTTTATCAACAAAATCAAAATACATAATTATCTCCTGTTTCAATAAAGAATTTCCTTATATTTTTCCGCAAACTGTTTTGTATCTATTCTTTCGAGAACATGGGCATCAGTACCCATATTAAAAACAACGCCGATCTCTTTACCTATCTGAAAATATCTGTGATAAAACTCAGGGTCACCGAAAACCGCAGGTGTATTCAATTCCCAGGCTATTTCAGCTTTGTTTGCCTTTTCCATGATATCGCCGATTTCGTTATCAGTGTATGCTCTCGTTACATCATGAGGGTCAGGGAATGCATGAATATAACCTGCCATAAACGGATGCGCAAAGCAATCAGCTCTGCCGCTGTCAATAACGCTGTTCATTATTCCGAGCATATGCTCCGCATAAGCTCTCGGAGTGATAATTTCAGGGTGTTCCCAATAACCCTGATGATAGTGATTAGTTGTGTATAGACGGAAATCAAGCGAATTATCGCATTCTATATCGTCAGCAAATTTACCGATGCCGTAAGCCGAAAGCTCAGCACCTACATAGACCTTAACTTTGTGTTCAATGCTTTCTATCTGCTTCAGAAGCTCAAGCCTCTGCGTTGCAACAGCATTTTTTCTATCCGTATAATTATGGTCAGTCAGAGCAATTATATCAAGACCGCATTTATCAGCAGTTTTTACAATATCAACTGCCTTCATCTCTTTTTTTGCACAACCCGAAAATGTTGTGTGGATGTGCATATTATGGCGCATCAGTTCATCGATATCATAGGTTTTCTCATGAAAAAACATTATTAAAGCTCCAATCCGAAAAGATTATTTGCGTTTTTTCTTGTTAAATCAAGAATTTCATGCACAGTTGACTTTCTCGCCGCAGCAAGCACCTCGGCAGTAAAAGGAATATACGAGGAATCGCAGCGTTTTCCTCTGTGGGGAACAGGTGTCATATAAGGACAATCGGTTTCAATCAGAAGCCTGTCCGACGGTACAACAGCCGCAACCTCAAGAGGCTTTCTTGCATTTTTGAATGTAACCGCACCGCCCAGACCGATATACATACCAAGCTTCACTATCTCTTTTGCCATTTCGGCAGAGCCCGAAAAGCAATGCACAACGCCTTTCGGTTTATATCGCTTAAGAAGCTCAAATGTATCCTCATGCGCTTCTCTGTCATGAACGATAACGGGCAGATCAAGCTCCTTTGCAAGAACAATCTGCTGCTCAAAAACCTGCTTCTGAATTTCACGGGGTGAAAAATCATAATGATAATCAAGACCGATTTCGCCTACTGCAACGCATTTTTCTTCGCTGCAAAGGTTTTTCAAAACAGGCAGATAGCCCTGCTTACACCCTTCAGCTTCATGAGGATGCACACCGCAGGCGGCATAAATATAATCAAACTCATCAGCCAATTCAAGGCTTGCAAGCGATGAAGCCATATCGCTTCCGCAGTTAACAATGCCGCAAACGCCCTGACTCGGCAGGGCGCTGAGCAGCTCTTTGCGGTCAGCCTCAAATGCATCGCTGTCATAATGAGCATGACTGTCAAAGATGTTATTCATATTTTATCTTACCTTGCTTCCTGCAGGAATTCCGTCAACGAAAATAAGCTTGACATCATCCTCGCCGCAATCAGCCGCAATAATCATTCCACAGCTTTCAACGCCGCAAAGAACTGCAGGCTTGAGATTGGAAACGAGAATTACGCTCTTGCCGATGAGATCCTCGGGCTTATACCATTTGGCAATACCCGAAGCAACGGTTCTGGGAGTGCCTGTTCCGTCTTCGAGAGTAAGCTTGAGAAGCTTCTTTGCCTTTTTAACGGGCTCGCAATCGAGAATCCTTGCAACTCTGAGATCAACCTTTGCAAAATCATCGATGCTGATTTTTGCAACGCCCTCGATTTCTTCCTTAAGGGGGTTAACGGGCGCAGCCTGAACCTTTGCAGCTTCAAGCTCTGCAAGTTCTTTTTCAAGGTCGATTCTCGGGAAAATGATTGCACCCTTGTAAACAGTATAGGTTGCTTCCTTGCCGAAAACTGCGCTCTCGCTCCATTCAAGCTCTTCGGAAATACCGAGCTGCTTGCGGATTTCGGGAGTTGTGTTGGGCATAAAGGGAGCAATAAGAACTGAAATAATTCTTATGCTTTCGCAAAGGTTATACATAACCTCTGCAAGACGTGCTTTCTTGCTTTCGTCCTTTGCAAGAGTCCAGGGAGCAGTTTCATCGATGTATTTATTTGTTCTTGAAACAAACTTCCAGATATCCGAAAGAGCAATTGAGAAATTAAGCTTATCGAGAGATGCTTCAGCATTCTTTACGGTTTCGGCTGCAAGGGCCTTGAGGTCATCGTCAAACTCCCCTGCCTCACGCTCTGCAGGAATTGTTCCGCCGAAATATTTATCAACCATTGCAACAGTTCTCGAAACAAGGTTGCCGAGGTCATTTGCAAGGTCGGAATTGATTCTGTTGATAAGGTTTTCGTTCGAGAAAATACCGTCAGAACCGAAAGCGATTTCACGAAGAAGATAATAGCGGAGTGCATCAACGCCGTATCTTTCCGCAAGAATAACGGGATCAACAACATTGCCCTTGGATTTACTCATTTTACCGCCTTCAAGAAGCACCCAGCCGTGACCGTAAACCTTTTCGGGAAGAGGAAGGTCAAGCGACATAAGGAATGCAGGCCAGTAAATAGTATGGAATCTGATGATATCCTTACCGATGAGGTGAACATCGCAGGGCCAGAATTTGTTATAAAGAGTTTCATCATCCGAGCCGTAGCCGAGAGCTGTGATATAATTTGTGAGAGCATCAAGCCATACATAGATAACGTGATCCTCATTAACGGGTACGGGAATTCCCCATTTGAAGGATGAACGGGAAACGCACAGATCCTGAAGACCGGGCTTGATGAAGTTATTTACCATTTCATTCTGTCTGCTCTGAGGCTCAATAAATCCCGGATGCTCATCATAATATTTAAGAAGCTTATCGGCATAAGCGGAAAGCTTGAAGAAATAAGCTTCTTCACGCTCGTTTGTTACGGGTCTGCCGCAATCGGGGCACTTGCCGTCAACAGCCTGTGTTTCGGTCCAGAATGATTCGCAGGGCTTGCAATAAAGACCTTCGTAATAACCCTTATAAATATCACCCTTTTCGTACATCTTGCTGAAAATCTTCTGAACAGCTTTTTCATGGTATTCATCTGTTGTTCTGATAAACTTATCGTTTGAAATGTTCATCAGCTTCCAGAGGTCTTTGATGCCGTCAACAATTTTATCAACATATTCTTTGGGAGTAACACCTGCTTCCTTTGCTTTATCCTCAATCTTCTGACCGTGTTCATCGGTGCCCGTAAGGAAGAAGGTATCATAGCCCTGGAATCTCTTGTAGCGTGCCATTGTGTCGGCAGCAACGGTTGAGTAAGTATGGCCGATATGAAGCTTATCCGAGGGATAATATATCGGCGTAGATATATAGAAGGTTTTTTTATCCATTATTTTATAACTCCAATCAAATTATTAAAGAAGAGCTGCTGCAGCTTCATCAAGGAAGACTACAACATCATTATGCTGCTGAAGAACAGATGCGGGAAGCTGAGGAGTAACCTCACCCTTAATCATACCCTTAACTGCTTCAGCCTTTGATGAACCTGTTGCAATAAGAACAATCTTCTTTGCCTTCATGATTGAACCGATGCCCATTGTCATAGCATAACGGGGCATGGGAATATCGTCAAAATAGATGGAGTTTGCATCAATTGTGCTCTGTGTGAGTGCAATCTTGAAGCTTTCACCTGTAAATGCATCCGAGGGCTCATTGAATGCGATATGACCGTTTCTGCCTATACCGAGAAGCTGAACATCAATGCCGCCCTTTGCAGCAATAGCAGCAGCGTAACGTGCGCTTTCAGCCTCGGGATCTGTTGTGTTACCGTCAAGGAAGTTTACGTTATCGGGATTGATATCAATCTTTGAGAAAAGATTCTCGAACATAAATGAATAGTAGCTGTTCTTATGCTCTTTGGGAAGGTCGCAGTACTCATCAAGGTTAAATGAGCTTACATCCTTGAAGGAAACCTTGCCCTGTGCATACTGGGCAGCCATATAATTATAGGTGGGAACGGGAGTTGCACCTGTTGCAAGACCGAGAACGCAATCAGGCTTTTCATTGACTATATCGCAAAAAAGCTGACCTGCCGCAACGCCGATTTCCTGTTCATTCTTAAAAATTCTGATATCCATGTTTATATCCTCCTGAATAAATTAATCAATTGTTATTTCTCTGTGGTTATCTGATGAATCATAGATTGCCTGAAGAATCTTTGAGGTTTCAACAGCGTAATCTATGTTCTGGCGGTTCTTATCGCCCGTTTTAACGCAGCGGATGAAATCGTTGATTTCATTTTCATACATATCGGTTGTTTTGCAAGCAACCTTTGTTTCGGTAAGCATTCCGTTCTTTGTAGAATAAAGAGTAAAATCTCCGCAATATTTAAGACGGATACCGCCCTTGTCACCCATGAAATCGATGAATGTTTCGCTGACGCCGATATTCTGTGCCCATGCACCGTTAAAGCTGATTACGGGACCGCTTGTTCTGACAACACCTACAACTGAATCGTCAACATCATAAGTGCCGTCCATTTCAGCTGTTTTTTCAGCCCACATACCTGTATAAACATAATTCTTTATATCCTTGCCAAGCTTGCAGAAGGCTTCGCCCGAAGCTGTAAGAGGCTTGGGGTCGCCGCAGCAATACATAATGAGGTCAAGATAATGAACGCCCCAGTCAATGAGTGCGCCGCCGCCCGACTTCGCTTTGGTTGTAAAATCTCCTCCGATGCCGGGAATCGAACGGTGTGCTCTGAAAGAAGCATAAACATGATAAACTTCACCGAGTTCGCCCGAATCAATCAGCTCTCTGATTTTATGAACATAGGTGTTGAATCGGTTGCAGACACCGATATTGAGTACCTTGCCCGTTTCGTGAGCAACCTTCTGCATTTCAAGAGCTTCGGAGAGAATTCTTGCAGCAGGCTTTTCGCAGAGAACATTTTTACCTGCACGCATGAAATCAATTGAAATTATTGAATGGAAATCATTATGTGTGCAAACTGAAACCGCATCAAGCTCGGGGTCATTAAGGAAATCGTGATAATCCTTTACCGCAATACCGCAGCCGTATTTTTCAACGCAGGCCTCAGCTCTTTCGGGAATTATATCGCAGAAATACTTGATTTCAACTTCATCGTTTTTTAAATAAGCGGGAATGTGGGATGAATTGGCAATTGTGCCGCATCCGATAACCGCAACTTTAATTTTTGACATATTGCACCTCCGCAAATATATTATTGATTCATAATAATTAATATATTATACCAGTTTAATAAAAATGTAAAGATATTTTAAAAAAATGTTGCCAAAATATAATTTGTTTGCTATTATGGGACTGAACCAATTTTATCTCAAAGGAGAGTATTTATCATGAGCAGATTTCCCATCGGTGTAATTATTGACAGCTTCAGAACCGATATCCCCACAGCCGTTAAAAAAGCCGCAGCTGTCGGCGCACAGGGTATTCAGGTTTATGCAACCAGAGGCGAAATGTCACCCGAAAACATGAACGCTGCCAAAATCGCTGAATTCAAAAAGCTTATTGCCGATAACGGTCTTGTTATTTCCGCTCTTTGCGGTGACCTCGGCGGCGGCTTCGGCAGAAAAGACGAAAACCCCGAAAGAGTTGAAAAATCAAAGAGAATTCTTGACCTTGCAAAAGAACTCGGCACAAATGTTGTAACAACCCATATCGGCGTTGTTCCCGAAGATAAAAACCATGACAGATATAAGATTATGCAGGAAGCATGCTTTGAGCTTTCACGCTATGCAGATGAAATAGATGCTCATTTTGCTATCGAAACAGGTCCTGAAACATCTGCAATGCTCAAGGAATTCCTTGACGGACTGAATTCAACAGGTGTCGGCGTTAACCTTGACCCTGCAAACCTTGTTATGGTTACAGGCGATGACCCTGCAGGTGCAGTTTATAACCTTCAGAAATACATCGTTCATACCCATGCAAAAGACGGCAAAATGCTTTGCTACAGAGATCCCGAAATCGTTTACGGCATTAAAAAAGATCCTCTCGTAACAGGCGATTCCTTCATTGAAGTTCCTCTCGGCGAAGGCAGCGTTGACTGGGTCAAATACCTTGCTGCACTTGAAGATATCGGCTACAAGGGCTTCCTTACTATCGAAAGAGAAGTTGGCGACGATCCCGAAAAAGATATCAGAAAAGCTGTTGAATTCCTTAAGAGCCACGGCTGCTGAGGAGGAATAAAGCAATGAAAATCGGAGTCAGCAGTTACAGCTATCAGCAGCTCATAAACGCCAAAGCTGAAACGCAGTTAAGCATCATGAAGCTTGCCAAAGAAGCGGGCTTTGAAGGTATTGAATTTATCGACCTTTCCACCCCTGACGGCTTGAGCGAAGCGGAATACGCTTCATTAATCAGAGAAGAAAGCGAGAAGCTTTCTCTGCCTGTAATTGCTTACACTATCGGCGCAAATCTTCTCGGCGAAAGAAGCCTTGACGAAGAGGTTGAGCGTGTATGCAAAAAGATAGATATCGCTGAAATTCTCGGTGCAAAAAATCTGCGTCACGATGCCGCATGGTCAATGCCCGAAGACAAAAAAACATATGCAGGTTTTGAGCAGATTCTGCCGATTCTGACTGACGGATGCAGAAAAATAACCGATTATGCTGCAGCAAAAGGCATAACAACAATGATTGAAAATCACGGCTTATTCTGTCAGGACAGCGACAGAGTTGAAAGAATCATAACAGGAACGGCGAGCCCCAATTTCGGTGCACTTATTGATATCGGCAATTTCTGCTGTGTTGACGAAAACAGTGCAAATGCCGTTGGCAGACTCGCTCCATTCGCAAAGCATGTTCACGCAAAGGATTTCCATATCAAAAGCGGAAATGCACTGAATCCCGGCAAAGGATTTTTCAAATCAAGAGGCGGAAACTATCTGAGAGGCTCAATCATCGGTCACGGAGATATACCTGTTTTTCAGTGCTTACAGATTCTCAATTCAAGCGGTTATGACGGCTATGTAAGCGTTGAATTTGAAGGCATGGAAAACTGCCTTGACGGAATAAGCGTCGGCTTTGAAAATCTCAGAAACATGATTGAGGCGATATAGAATGAAACTCCATTATATGGGCAAATATAACCTTGACCCTGATTCATTGCCACATAGTGAACATATTGACGGCGCAGTAAAATTCAGGGAAGCTGAAGATTCAAAAGAACTCTCAAAAATTGCCACAATAATTAACACTGTTATAGTTATTGTGATGATGATACCGCTTGTTTTAGTTGCAAAAAAGAATTTGTTGACTCTTCAGGCGTATCTCGGTCTTATAACATCGTTTCTTGCCCTTCTCCCTCACGAAATTCTCCATGCTATATGTTTCAAAGAGGATGTTTATCTCTACACAAATCTTAAACAAGGAATGCTGTTTGTTGTAGGACCCGAGCCGATGAGCAAATCAAGATATATTTTCATGTCATTGTTGCCCAACATTATTCTCGGTATCATCCCCTACATTATCGGTTTAATTTTCCCCTCGCTCAGTTTCTTCGGAGTTTTCGGAGTATTTTGCACAGCATCCGGCGCAGGCGATTACTATAATGTTTTCAATGCCGCAATCCAGATGCCGAAAGGTGCAAAAACCTATCTTTATAAGTTCAATTCATATTGGTATATTCCATAAAAATTATTATCTGCCCTGCTTTTCCGTTAAGGATTTGCAGGGATTTTTTTATGCATAATAAACACAAACAACACTTTAACAAATTTTAACAAAACACAACATTTAGTCAATTCTTATAAAAAATAAACGATATTTAGAAAATTCTTAAGAATTAAGCAATTGATTTTTAAGAAGATTTATGATATTATTGATGTAGTTTGTATTAAGGAGTGTAAAAGGCGTTGGCTAAACCGTTTTACGAAGTAAGACAGCTTAGAGATTTAAGAGATCTTATCACTCAGAGTGTGGATCTTTATAAAGACAGACCTGCTTTTGAAGTCAAGGATATCAGGGGTAAACATTATAATATCAGCTATAACGAATATTACGAACAGATAAACGCATTGGGAACCGCCCTCATCGATATGGGACTTAAAAACGAGAAAATTGCTGTTTCAGCTGACAACTGCTATGAATGGTGCCTTTCTTATATGGCAACTGTTATGGGCGTTGGCGTTATTGTTCCCATTGATAAAGAGCTTTTGTTCGACGATATCAACGATATCCTCAATATCTCCGATGTAAAGCTTTTCTTCTGCGATAAGAAAATTGCAAAGAAGCTTGACGAAAGAAAAGACGAGCTGAAGAAGGACCTTCAGATTGTTCATATCCGAAGAGAAAAAGAAGAAGGCATCACCGTTATTGAGGATCTTCTCGAAAGAGGCAGAAAACTTCTCGCTGACGGCGACAGACGTTTCCTTGATGCAGAAATTGACCCCAACGCCATGTGCTCACTTCTCTTCACATCGGGCACAACAGGCATGTCCAAAGGTGTTATGCTCTGCCACAGAAACTTTGTTTTCGAAGTTATGTCCGCAATGAGCGTTGTAAAAATAAAACCCGAAGATTGCGGTATTTCGCTTCTTCCTCTTCACCACACCTTTGAAAGCTCCATCATTCTTTTCTTTGCTCCCTATTGCGGTGCAAAGGTAACATTCTGCGACGGTTTTAAATATGTTCTCAAAAACATGAAGGAATTCAATCCCTCTGTTTTTGTTGCCGTTCCCTTGCTTCTTGAAACGGTTCACAGAAGACTTATGAAAGCTATCAAAGCGAAGCCTCACGGTGAAACTCTTTTCAAGCTCGGCAAAGTTCTTGTTAAGGCAGGCAAAATAGTCGGTCTTGACCTCAAAAATGTATTCTTTAAAGAAATCATTGACACATTCGGCGGCAACATGCGCCTTATAATCTGCGGCGCTGCACCCATCAATCCCCAGATTCTCAAGGATTTCGATGCTATCGGCATTCAGATTATTTTCGGATACGGCCTTACCGAATGCGCTCCCCTCGCAATCATCAACCATGACAAACTTCACCTTGCCGAATCGGTTGGCGAGCCCATCCCGGGCAGCGAAGCGAAAATTATCAATGCAGACCCCGTAACAGGTGTTGGCGAAATCTGCGTTAAGGGCGACATGGTAATGCTCGGTTACTATAATAACCCCGAGGAAACCGCAAAGGTTATTGATAAGGACGGCTTCTTCCACACAGGCGATCTCGGCTATGTTGATAAAAAAGGTCGCTACTACATTTCGGGCAGAAGCAAAAATGTTATTGTTACAAGTAACGGTAAAAATATTTATCCCGAAGAGCTTGAATATCACCTTTCGGAAGATATCCTTGTTGGCGAATGCCTTGTTCTTGCCGATAAGAACAAGAAAGGCGAAGATATCGTTGGCGCAAGAATTTTCCCCAACTTTGATGAACTCAAAGAGCAGACAGGTAAAGAAGCAACTGATTTTTCAGACCGTGAGCTTTACGATATTTACGAAAAGACTGTTAACAACGTTAACGAAAAGCTTCCCTCATATAAAAAGATTCTTAATTTTAAAATCAGACGTACTGAGTTTGCAAAAACCACAACTCAGAAAATCAAGAGATTTGAGTATAAGGATTAACAAAACAGCCGCCTGACAAAGGCGGCTTTATACTTTTTTGTGAATTTTTATGCATAGGAGATAATTATGAATAAGAAAAAGATAATCAAATCTGTTTTAACCGCTTGCGGTATCGGCGCTGCGGCATATGGCGCTTTGGGCAACTTTTTTGTTGACAGCTATCTCAGCCGAAACGGAATAAAAAAACTCCAGCAAGGACCGGGTATGCTTGACGAAGCAACAAAGAAAATTCTTCACGAAAGCCCCGAAGCGGTTGAAAGCATAAACTTCTACAGATCAGTTTGCCACAATAAACTTTCCATTCTTAACAGCGATAACAAATATCTTCACGCGCTTTTCTATGAAAACACTTCTGATGTGTTTGTTATCTTTTGCCACGGTTTCACGGGCGATCCGAACACAGACAATGTATTTGCCAAAAGATATTACAATATGGGGTATAATCTTATTATGCCTTATTCCAGAGCGCACGGCATAAGCGAGCATGAATATTGCACCATGGGATGGCTTGAAAGGCTTGATATTGTTGACTGGACAAGATATATTTCAGAAAAATATCCCGATTCAAAAATAATTCTTCACGGCGTATCTATGGGTTCGGCTACCGTTATGATGGCAACGGGCGAGGCTCTGCCCTCAAATGTAAGAGGATGCATTGCCGATTGCGGTTACACAACCCTCTGGGAACAGTACGAAAGCATTATAAAGGCAACATTTCCGAAGATTCCCCATTCACTCATTCTGAATGCCGCCAACGCAATTTCAAAGCTTAAAATCGGTTTTGATTTCAAAGATGCTTCAGCAGTTGAACAGGTTAAAAAATCCGTTACCCCCACCCTCTTTATTCACGGCGATAAAGACGATTTTGTTCCCTTCAGCATGAACAAAGTGCTCTTTGAAGCTGCAAACTGCGAAAAGCAAAATCTTGTTGTGCCCGATTCTCCGCACGCAGTTTCAGAGCTTGTAAACCCTGAATTATACTGGTCAACAGTTACAGAGTTTATTAATAAATATACAAAATAACGAATACATCAAAAAAAGCGTACCGCATATGCAGTACGCTTTATCTTTTTATTTTGCGTTTACAAAAGTAACTTCTTCCTTGGGATAAAGAGGCTGATATTTATCCTGATAATAGTTTTCGTGTACCTGCTCATATGAGCCGTCTGTATTAACCGTTATAACTGTGCAGCCTCGCTGGTCACCCTTCTTGCTGATACCGATGTATGCAAGATAGTCAACGCTGTAGTTATATGTAAGGTCAACACCTTTATAATTAAGAACAATATTATTCAGATGGTCATGACCGCAGAAAACAGCCTGAGTGCTGCCGAGTTCAAGCATCTTTTCAAAAAGATTATCCTCATGCATTCCGCAGTATACATACGGGTCTTTTTCGCCGATAACACCTGAAATATACTTAACATTTTCGGTATCCTTGTTGCCGTTATTCAGATATTCATTATATGCATCCCTGTATTCAACAAGAGGAATATGAATAAAGAGCAGCGACTTGACATCGGGGTTCAGCTTCTGTGCAGCCTTTATTTTCTGTTCATACCAATCAACCTGATTCTGATGGATGTTATCATATTTCCAGAATAAACCGAAAATATCGCCGTCGGTATAAGAATGGGAATCCATAAATACAAGCTCCTGAACAAGCTTGCCCTGCGTGTTTTTAACATGGATAACATGGTTGCCGTAGCCGTCAACTTCTTCTGGACCTGCCGAATACAGGCAATGTTTAAGCGTTTCATCGGAATATAGCTTGCTGATTTTCTCTCGGTTATAAAAGCTGTATGATTCTGTATCGTGATTACCGAATGTAACTGTCCACGGAACGCCGAGCTTTTCCATGAGCGAAATAACAAGCTTTGCAGATGTTTTATTATTGAATGTACCTGCCTGAACAGGAACGGGATATGCAAGGTCGCCCGTCAGAACAACAAGGTCGGGCTTTTCAGCAGTAACCATAGCCGCTACAGTATTGATAGCCATTCTGTCTTTATTAAATGAGATCCAGCCGCCGCCGATGTGAATATCAGTCAAATCAAGGATTTTAAGATCTCTGTCAGTAACAAAAGCATATTCGCCGTTTGCCTCAAGAACAGGCTTAACCGCTTCGCTGTTATTAACAGGAGAATATTCATCAATTCTGTTCAAATTCAGCTTGAAAAGAATCAGATTTATTGCGACAAACAAAATAACAAAAGCAACAATAATAATGCCGGAAATCAAAAATGCTTTTTTGACTTTTCCCTTTTTTTTCATTAATATCACCTTTTTATATAAAATATAGTAAAACAATAACATAAAATATAATTTTATGTCAAGTTTATTTATTGAATTATCAATATAAATATGGTATCATTTGTTGGCTAACTAATCCGAATGGAGTTGAAAAAAATGATAATGGGTGAATCCGCCGAAAATTATCTCGAAACTATATTTATTTTAGGTAAAAAGAAATCTTCCGTGCGTTCCGTTGACATTGCAACTGAGCTCGGATATTCAAAACCCAGTGTTTGCGTTGCAATGAGAAATCTCAGAGAAAAAGGCTTCATTACAACCGACGGCGACGGTTCAATATCTTTAACCGAAAGCGGCATGGAAATTGCCGAAAAAATTTATCAGCGCCATGAAACAATTACAAATTGGCTTATCAGAATCGGTGTGAGCGAAGACCAGGCAGCAATCGATGCATGCAGGATTGAACATGTTATCAGCCACGAAAGCTTTGAATGCCTTCGCAAATATGAGGATGACCTCAAATAATTGTTCAATTTTAATAAACTTTTTATCCAAGAAATCGATTTAGCGTAGTAAATCGCTAATTGACTAATGCGCTAAAGTGTGTTATACTTTTGTTACAATCAATTTTTATCAGGTGATACTATGAATGAATTTCTTTCAACAATGGCTAAAGAAGACAGGCTGACCTACGAGCTCTCAATGCTCTATAAGCAGTGGGGATATAAAGAATACAGAATGGCAAAGTTTGAGGAATACAGCTTTTACAGCGATAACCGTGATTTCCTCTCAAGCAGCAGCATTCTTGCATTTAACAATTCTGACGGCAGACTGATGGCGCTTAAGCCCGATATAACTCTTTCAATTGTTAAAAACGCCAAGCTTTCAAGTGCTCTTACTAAGCTTTATTATAATGAAAGTGTTTTCAGAATGACCGAAAGCTCAAATGATTTCAAAGAAATCAAGCAGACAGGTGTCGAGGTACTCGGCAAGGTTGATAATTATCTTGTAGCCGAGGTACTTTCTCTTGCCGCAAAGAGTCTTAAAACAATTGATGAAAAATTCATTCTTTCCGTTTCTCATATGGCGTTTATCCCCTCCTTGCTTGCTGAAATGAAAATCAGCGAAAACGCAAAGAAGGATATTATCACCTGTATTAAAGGCAAAAACTCGCATGACCTCAAAACAATCTGCGACAAAAACGGTGTAAGCGAAGAAAAAACAGAGCTTCTTGTAAAGCTCTCAAAAATCAACGGCAAGCTTTTGCAGACTTTGCCCGAGCTTTCCGCACTTGCATCAAATGAAGAAATGAAAAAAGCCTGCGCAGAGCTTGAATTCATTGCCTCTTCCCTTGATAAAAGCGAAATCGCAGACAGACTTTACATAGACCTTTCTGTGCTTAACAATACGGAATATTATAACGGCATTATCTTTCAGGGGTATGTTGAAAAAGCTCCCAAGGCTGTGCTTTCGGGCGGCAGATACGATAACCTTGCCGCAAAGCTCAGGGATAACACCCAAGCTATCGGCTTTGCGGTTTATCTTGACAATCTTAATCTTTACTATAGAAAACAGCGTGATTTTGACAGCGATATCCTGATTCTTTTTGATTCGGATAACAGCGGTGAGTCGCTCCTTTCGCTTGTTGAAAGCTTTGTTGAAAAAGGCTTCTCGGTCAGAGTTGAACACACCGTTCCCGAAGGCTACAAGGCAAAAACTGTTTATTCTTTTGAAAACGGTGCACTCAGGGAGGTAACATCATGCTGAATATAGCTTTACCCAAAGGCAGACTCGGCGACAAAGTTTACGAGCTTTTCGCATCAATCGGTTATGACTGCAGCGAAATTTACAGCGATAACAGAAAGCTTGTTTTTGAAAACAAAGAAAACGGCGTTCGTTACCTGCTTGTAAAGCCCTCTGACGTTGCTATTTACATTGCTCACGGCGCAGCTGACATCGGCGTTGTCGGTAAGGACATCCTTGAAGAAGGCAATTTTGATATTTATGAGCTTCTCGACCTCAACCTCGGCAAATGCAATATGTGTGTTGCCGCACCCAACAATTATGTTGAGGATTTCGACAGACCTCTGCGTGTTGCTACTAAATTTGTAAACATTGCAAAAAACTATTATATTTCGCTCAACCGTGAAATTGAAATCATCAAACTTAACGGTTCAATCGAAATTGCACCCATCCTCGGCTTATCGGATGTTATTGTTGATATTGTTGAGTCGGGCAAAACGCTTGAGGAAAACAATCTTCGTGTATATGAAAAAATCATGCCCATCAGTGCAAGACTCATTGCCAACAAATCATCCTATAAATTCAAGAATGACGATATAGATAATCTCATGGAAAAGCTTAAAAAGGAGCTCGCAAAATGATAAAGATAATCAAAATAGAAAATGCGGCAAAGGACGAAATTCTTACCCGTGATATAAAGCTTGAAAGCGGCGTTGAAGCAATTGTTGCCGATATAATTAAAAACGTTAAAGAAAACGGCGATGCAGCTCTCAAGGAATACGGCCTTAAATTTGACAAAGCGGAAATCGAAAATCTTCGTGTTACCGCAGAAGAAATCAATTTCGCTTACGAAAATGAAGATCCCGAACTGATTTCTACGCTTGAAACAGCAAAGAAAAATATATGGGCTTTCCATGAAAAGCAGCTTCGTAAAGGCTTTGAAATAAATAACGGTGACGGAACAATATCCGGCCAGAAAATAACCCCCATTGAAAAGGTTGGCATTTATGTGCCCGGCGGCACAGCAAGCTATCCTTCAACCGTTCTGATGAACGCTATTCCTGCAAAAATCGCAGGTGTAAGCGAAATCATCATGGTTACTCCCCCTGATAAAAACGGCAATATCCCCTCTGCAATTCTTTGCGCAGCAAAAATCGCAGGTGTTGATACAATAATCAAAACAGGCGGTGCTCAGGCTGTTGCAGCTCTTGCTTACGGAACCGAAAGTGTACCCAAGGCAGATAAGGTTGTAGGCCCCGGTAATGTTTTTGTTGCAACCGCAAAAAGAATGCTCTACGGTCTTGTTGATATTGATATGATCGCAGGACCGAGCGAAATTCTTGTTCTTGCAGACGGCACATGCAATCCGAAATTTGTTGCAGCCGACCTTCTTTCACAGGCAGAGCACGATAAGCTTGCAAGCGCTGTTCTTGTTACAGACAGCGAAGAACTTGCATATGCAGTCAGAGATGAAATCGAAGCACAGCTCAAAACACTTCCGAGAGAAGAAATCGCAAGAGCATCAATCGATACAAACGGCAAAATAATTATCGCAAAAGACCTTGAACAGGGCATTGAAATTGCCAACGAAATTGCTCCCGAGCATCTTGAGGTTTGTGTTGATGAGCCTTTCAGATATCTCGATAAAATCAAAAATGCAGGTTCAATTTTCCTGGGAAAAAACACTCCCGAAGCTCTCGGAGATTATCTTGCAGGCACAAACCACACTCTTCCCACCTCGGGCACAGCAAGATTCAGCTCTCCTCTTTCAGTTGACGATTACGTTAAAAAGTCGCAATATATCTGCTACACCGAGGAGGCTCTCGGAAAAGTTAAAGACAATATTGTTCTTTTTGCAAACCGCGAAGGTTTGCAGGCTCACGGCAGAAGCGCCGCAATAAGATTTGAGAAATGAGGAAATGCCATGAGCAGGTTTCTTTCAAATAATTATGACAACCTTGTTCCCTATGTACCGGGTGAACAGGTTAATGAAAAAGTTATAAAACTTAACACAAACGAATCTCCTTTTCCGCCTTCACCGAAGGTAAAAGAAGTTATATCGGAAAAAGTTATCGATAAACTCAATCTCTATTCCGACCCCGAATTAAAGGAGCTTACTTACGCAATAGCAAAGCAGTTTGATGTAACTCCCGATATGGTTTTCTGCGGTAACGGCTCGGATGATGTTCTCGCTTTTGCAATCATGGGATTCTGCGGTGCAGGCGGCAAGCTCTGCTGCCCCGCGATTTCATACGGTTTTTATCCCGTTTATGCAGATATTTTCGGCGTTGAACTTGAACAGATTCCTCTTAAGGATGACTTTTCAATCGATGTTAACAATTACATAGGTAAAAACAAAAATATTGTTATTGCAAATCCCAATGCTCCCACAGGTCTTGCACTTTCGTTTGATGACGTTGAAAAAATCGTTTCATCCAATCCCGATAACCTTGTAATAATGGATGAAGCTTATATGGCGTTCTGCGGTGAAAGCTGCATGGAGCTTGTTAAAAAATATCCCAATCTGCTTGTTACAAGAACCTTCTCCAAAAGCCATTCTCTCGCAGGCTTAAGAGTCGGTTTCGGAATTGCACAGAAAGAGATTATCGAGGATTTAAATAAGCTTAAGTTCTCATTCAACCCTTATAACCTCAATTCTCTTTCAATAAAAGCTGCTGCCGCTGCAATTGCAGATAACGAGTATTACGATGACAAAATAGCAAAAATTGTTGAAACGAGAGAGCTTGTCACAGCACAGCTTAAAGAACTTGGCTTCAGCTGCACGGATTCAAAATCCAACTTTATTTTTACCGCAAGCGATAAGATTCCCGCATCTGAGCTTGCTGCAGAATTAAGAAAGAGAAAAATTCTTGTAAGATATTTCAACAAGGCAAAGATTGATAATTATTTAAGAATAACCGTCGGCAGTGCAGAGGATATGCAGACTCTTGTTGCTGCAATTGCGGAAATTCTGGAGGAAAGAGCATGAGAGAAGCTTCAATCAAAAGAAAAACAAACGAAACAGATATAGATTTATGGCTCTGCCTTGACGGCACCGGCAAAAGCGAAATTGATACGGGCTGCGGTTTTCTTGACCATATGCTTGAGCTTTTTGCACGCCACGGCAGAATGGATTTAAAAGTTAAATGCGTTGGCGATACTCACGTTGACTATCACCACACGGTTGAAGATGTCGGCATTGTTCTCGGACAGGCTTTTGCAAAAGCCGTTGGCGAAAAGAGAGGCATCTCCCGTTACGGCAGCATCGTTCTTCCCATGGACGAAACTCTGATTCTTGCAAGCGTTGACATCAGCGGCAGAGCATATCTTAACTATGATGTCAATATTCCCACCCCTGCCGTTGGCGGAATGGATACGGAGCTTGTTGAAGAGTTCTTTATCTCGTTTGTACGCAACAGCGATGTAACGCTTCACATCAAGCAGTTTTACGGCAAAAACAGCCACCATATTATAGAAGGAATTTTCAAAGCCGTTTCAAGAGCCCTTTGCAAGGCGGTTTTTGAAGATCTGACTCTCGGCGGCGAAATCCCCTCAACGAAAGGACTTCTCTGATGATTGCAATTATTGATTACGGATGCGGCAACCTTTTTTCGCTCTCCTCATCGCTTGAAAGCCTCGGCATTGATTGCAAAATCACAAGCGACAAGGCAGAAATAGAAAAAGCCGATAAAATAATTCTTCCCGGTGTCGGTGCATTTGCCGATGCCGCAAAAAAGCTTAAGGACAGCGGTCTCGGCGAGCTTGTCTGCTCTCTTGCCGCAAAAGGCAAACCCATTCTCGGCATTTGCCTTGGCATGCAGATGCTTTTTGAGAAAAGCTTTGAATACGGCGCTCACATGGGTCTGGGACTTATCAAAGGGTATGTAGGTCCTCTTGAAGGTCAGATTTCCAAAGAGCTTAAAATTCCTCACATGGGCTGGAACAAACTTAATCTTGCCAAGGCTGACCCGATTTTCAAATATATTGAACCGGGCGACTATATGTATTTTGTGCATTCATTTTATGCAAAGAACTGCGTTGAAAACACTCTTGCTTTTGCCGAATACGGCGTCGCCGTGCCTGCAATAGTAAAGAGCGGCAGCGTTTACGGAATGCAGTTTCATCCTGAAAAGAGCGGCTCAAAGGGTCTTGCTCTTTTAAAAGCATTTTCAGAAATTTAAGGAGATAATTATGCAGATATTTCCGGCAACCGATATTCTCGGAGGAAAAGTTGTACGCCTGACCAAAGGCGATTATAATGAAGTTAAAATTTATGCTGATTCCCCTGCAGAAATGGCTCACGAATTCATGAAAGCAGGCGCAACAAACCTGCACATGGTTGACCTTGACGGCGCAAAGCACGGCACACCCGTCAACTTTGACGCAATCCGTGAAGCTGCGCAAATCAAAGACCTTTTCATTGAGGTCGGCGGCGGAATTCGTGATATGAAAAGAATTGAGGATTATCTCAATCTCGGAGTCAAGCGTGTTATTCTCGGAACGGCAGCTGTTAAGAATTATCCGTTTGTAGAAGAAGCAGTCAAAGAATTCGGTGCGGCGGTTGCTGTCGGAGTTGATGCAAAAAACGGTCTTGTTGCCATAAACGGCTGGCAGGAAACAACATCTGTTAACTCCGTAGAATTCTGCAAAAAGCTTCGAGATACAGGAGTTAAAACAGTTATCTATACCGATATTTCAAAAGACGGCATGCTTTCCGGCACAAATCTCGAAATATATAAAGAGCTTTCAAAAATCGAAGGTCTTGATATTGTTGCATCAGGCGGAATTACTTTCATTGATGAGGTAAAAACACTCAGCGAAATGAATATTTACGGTGCAATTCTCGGCAAAGCAATTTACGAAGGAAAGCTCAACCTTAAAGAAGCGCTCAACGCTGCAGGAGGTAACTTATGATAACAAAAAGAATAATCCCCTGCCTTGACGTGCGCAACGGCAGAGTTGTAAAAGGTGTTAACTTTGAAGGCATTCAGGATGTTGCATCTCCCGTAGAGCTTGCACATTTTTATAATGACAGCGGTGCAGACGAGCTCGTTTTTTACGATATTACCGCATCATATGAAAACCGCGGTCTTTTCACCGATGCTCTCACACAGGTTGCAAAAGAAATTTTTATTCCGCTGACAGTCGGCGGCGGTATCAACACACTCGAAGATTTTGACAGAGTTCTCAAGTGCGGTGCAGATAAGGTTTCGGTTAACTCGGGCGCAATCAAAGACCCCTCACTTATCGAAAGAGCCGCAAAAAAATACGGCGACCAATGCGTTGTTCTTTCAATGGATATCAAGCGTGTTGACGGGAAATTCCGCATTTTCAGCAAGGGCGGCAGAGTTGACACAGGCATCGATGCCCTCGAATGGGCTAAAAACGGCGAAAACAGCGGCGCAGGTGGGCTTGTTGTTAACAGTATTGATACAGATGGCGTTAAGCAGGGCTTCGATATTGAAATGCTTCAGGCAATCAGCGAGCTTGTTTCAATTCCCGTTATTGCAAGCGGCGGTGCAGGCAAAAAAGAAGATTTCCTTGAGCTTTTCAGAGCAGGCTGCGCCGATGCCGGTCTTGCAGCATCAATTTTCCATTTCAAAGAGCTCAGCATTTCCGATTTAAAGAAATATCTTAACGATAACAACATAGAAATGAGGATATAAAATGACAGACCTTAAATACAATGCCGACGGACTTATTCCTGCAATTGTTCAGGATCACTACACAAAAAAGGTTCTTATGCTCGCATATATGAACGCTGAAAGCCTTGATATAACAATCAAAGAAGGTAAAACATGCTTTTACAGCCGCAGCAGACAGGAATTATGGCGCAAGGGGGCAACCTCAGGCAACGTTCAGAATGTTGTAAGCATCAGAACCGACTGCGATAAAGATACCCTTCTTATTGATGTAATTAAGGAAGGTCCTGCCTGCCATACAGGCAACGAAACCTGCTTCTTCAATGATATTGTTGAAAGCAATGACGAATCTTTTTCTTACGAAGGTCTTTATGAGATGCTTCTCGGCAGGAAAATCAACAAAAAAGAAGGCTCTTACACAACATACCTCTTCGAAAAAGGAATCGACAAAATTCTCAAAAAGGTCGGCGAGGAATGCACAGAGGTTATCATCGGCGCAAAGGGCGGCGACAAAGCAGAAACTGTTTATGAAATTGCAGACTTGCTCTATCATATTACTGTTCTTATGATAGAAATGGGAATCTCTCTCGATGAGGTTACTGCAGAGCTTGCAAAGCGCCACATTGTTGACCATAAAGTCAAGCAGGAAAAAATGCAATAAAAAATTAATCCTCTCTTCCGAAAGGTTGAGAGGATTTTTTGCAGTTTATTCAATTATATTATCCAACAAAGCGATTGCTTCGGTATAATCCTTGCCTGACCTGAACATCGGGATTCTTTTCAGAATCTGACCGTAAATTCGTTTCTGTTCAGCTTCGTCCTGCTTTCTGTTATATTCCTCAAGATGAGCTTCATAAAGTGTCTTGAGTTCAGCAACAAACTCATCAGGCTGATATATTTTAATTCTTTCAAGCTCAAGTTCATGTGCCATTTCTTCAAGCTGCTTGCAGGTTTCGGCGCCGTATTGTCTGACCATTCCCTTAAAAACATCCTTGCCGAAATAATAAAGTCTGCCCGAAAGCAACCCGAAAGCTTTTTTGCAATCTAAATAACCCATTTTAATGCGCTTATCATACATTTCTTCGCTGAAATCAAAAGCTGCGCCAAGTTCTTCAACATCATTGGGTCTGATATAAACAATCTGCGAATTGGTAAAATCAGCTCTGTGGCCGATTCCCTTAAGGTTTGAAATATCAACAACTATCAGCTTGTTATAGCCGTTCTTGAGAAGCATTTCAACGGGCGTGTTATCGTAAACTCCTCCGTCAAGGAATCTTTCTCCTTCGGGTCCGATATTGCTGACACCGGGTACTTTCGATGATGCCAGCAGATAATCAAGAAGCATACCTTCGGGAATATCTTTCAGAAATATCTCTTTAGGAGAATAATCGTTCAGGCTGAAAGTTATCATGCCGAGGTCAACATCAGATTTTCTGACCTTTGCTTCATCTATAAATTCGCTTAGCAAATCTTTTGTTGGCGAAGCATCAATTCCCCCGTTTTTCCAGACTTCCTTGAGCAGAGCAGGAAAATTCCTTATACTGAAAAGCTTTTCGGGATTTTTCAATTCATGGGTGATGTTAACTCCCCTGTCAATGGAAGCCTCTTTCCACAGCTCCTGCGCTTCCTTATAGCTGTCCGAAGCTATGAGAGCACCGTTAATTGAGCCGATTGAAACGCCTGCCACAACTGAAAATTCAATGCCGATTTCCCTCATTGCTTTCCATGCGCCGAGCTGATAAACTCCCTTTGCTCCTCCGCCGGCAAGAACAAGACCGTATTTTTCCAAAACGATTCCTCCGTATTATTTAAACTGAATATATTTTATCATATTATAATGTTGTTTTCAATCACTGATATTACTAAAAGCATCAATTTTTATTGACTTTATGTTTAAGGTGAGATATCATTATTTTATCAAATTCAAGGAGAAAAATCATGAATATTCCTGCTTGCGTAGAAAAAAGAATAAACGAATACTGCGATAAAATAAAAGAACACAGCCCGAAGCTCGCCGAGCTTTACAGAAACTGCTATCCCAACACTCTTGAAACCGCAACCGAAATTCTCGATGACGGCAAGGTGTTTGTTCTTACGGGCGATATCCCCGCAATGTGGCTCCGCGATTCAACCGCAGAGGTTTCGCACTATATTCCTCTTGCTGCTGAAAACGAAGATATCAGAGCAATTATCGGCGGCGTAATCAGAAAACAGCGTGAATATATCGAAATTGAACCCTATGCAAACGCTTATAAAAGAGAGCCGAATGAAGAAGAGGTATTTGAGGATTATCCCAAGAATAACCCGATTGTTTGGGAACGCAAATACGAAATTGATTCCCTCTGCTACCCTCTTCGCCTTACATATCTTTACTGGAAAGCAACGGGCGATAACTCCATTCTTGATGAAAGCTTTCTTAAGTCAGCCAAAATAACGGTTGACCTTTGGATAACGGAGCAGAATCATTTTGAAAAATCGCCTTACAGATTCACAAGGCTCAACTGCCCCCATCAGGATACAATCCATAACAACGGAATGGGCGAACCCGTTGACTATACGGGCATGACATGGTCGGGCTTCAGACCGAGCGACGACGCCTGCCGCTACGGTTATCTTGTTGCATCAAATATGTTTGCGGTTGTTGTTTTGGGATATCTCGGCGAGATGCTCGAAGCATCATATCCCGAAGAAAAGGAGCTTATTGCAAAAGCAGCAAAGCTTCGCGAAGAAATCAAAAACGGCATTGAAAAGCACGCTGTTATCGAGCATGAAAAATACGGCAGAATTTATGCCTGCGAAGTAAACGGCAAAGGCGACTATTTCCTTTTTGACGATGCTAACGTTCCCAGCCTGCTTTCTGCACCTTATCTCGGATTCTGCGGCACAGACGATGAAATCTACCGCAACACAAGAGCGTTCATTCTCAGCAAGGATAATCCTTATTATTATGAAGGCAAATTCGCCAAGGGTGTCGGCAGCCCTCATACTCCCGAGGGATATATCTGGCATATCGCTCTTTCGATGCAGGGTCTGACCGCCGATAACGCAGATGAAATGAGAGAAATTCTGCATTATCTTGAAACAACAGACGGCGGCACGGGATATATGCACGAGGGCTTTGATGCAAACAATCCCGATATATTCACAAGAAGCTGGTTCAGCTGGAGCTGCGCACTTTTTGCTGAATTTGTTGAAAAAGCGGTTAACGAAGGAGCAATCTGAAATGGTTGAAATTAATCTGATTTACAAAATGAAAAGCGGCAAGAAGCACGAGTTTCTTGAGCTTATCAACAGCCTCGGAATTCCGCAGGCTGTTCGGAACGAAAACGGCTGCATAAAATATGAATTTAACGTTTCGGAAGATAAAGATGAAATTTATCTTAATGAACTGTGGGAAAGCGATGAGGCACTTGACTCTCACAAGCAGCAGGAACACCTGAAAAAGCTTCTTGAACTCAAAAATGAATATGTTATTGAAACGGTAGCAGTCAATAATTAAAATAAATTAATTATTTTTTAAAAAAGGCTTGCAAAATTCAAAACAATATGTTAATATAATTTGCGTTCGGTAGAACGCAATATGCTGCTATGGCTCAGGCGGTAGAGCGCATCCTTGGTAAGGATGAGGTCGGCGGTTCAATTCCGCCTAGCAGCTCCAATCCCTTGAAATCTTCGGGTTTCAAGGGATTTTTTATTTATGTGAACAATCTGTTATTCCGAACAATATTGATATTTAATCTGACATGTGTTACAATTTTATTGTAAATTATAAATCAGGAGTATTAATGAATGAAAAACAAGTTCAACTTAACAGCTTCAATTTTTCAAATCATATTCGGAGGTTTGGCTTTGCTGTCTTATATTATTTTAACCGCAAGCGGAGAAAATATGATA
>JAZNPG010000034.1:0-12702 GCA_045589555.1 Acutalibacteraceae bacterium | reverse complement strand
TTTGTCGCCGCCGTAATTTGAGCGGCCGTAATCTGCACCCTTTTCAAGGATATCCTGAATGATGCATGCGTTAAAGCTTTCTTTGAGATAGAAGTTGAGGAAACCGGGACCTGCTACCTCACAACGGTCAATGAATGTATCGCAAAGCTCAAGGCGGCTGATGATTGCCTCTGCAATTTTACGGGGAGCAGAGCGCAGATCTCTTGCCCATGCCATGGCAGCATTTGAAGAATAATCGCCGTTATCTCTGTTTGCAGGCACCTCAACAATAAAATCGCTCAGGGGCACTGAGGGAAATTCGCCGTCGGCAACGGCTTTGCCTGCGGCTTCAAGGATTGCGGTGCGGATTTCGTTGACCGCCTGTTTAACTAAAAGTGACATTTTATACCTCCTGATTTTTAAGGTGAACAATAACCGTTAAATCGTTTTCGGATGCAGGTTCATTGTTGAAATCAATCGTGTAACAAAAGCGGAGCGTGCCGCCGTTTTCGTTCATATCGCTGAAAATGCTTTTTGTATAAACACCCATCATCAGCTCGCCGTAGGGCGTTTCATAAAAGCAGGTGTGGCGGCGGTCCTTTTCAATTACCATTTCGGTGTTGAATTTGCCCTTGCGGGTCATAAGAATCGTGTTGCCGCCGTTGGAAACCTTGAGAACGGTTACGCTGCCCTTGAGCTCCTCATCGGTTTCGTGATAGGTAACGGAATATCCGTCGGGCGTATAATCAAGCGTTCCGCTCGTTGTGAGCTCGCAGGAATATTCTTCGCCGTCGGATATATGGCTGTCAATAATTTTTATAACTGCGTCTTTCATTTTTATTCCTTCCGAAATTATCTCTCCATTGCAAGCTGCAGAAGCTTATCAAGCAGCTCGGGATAAGGCACTCCCGAAGCAGCAAAAAGCTTGGGGTACATACTGATTGAGGTGAAGCCGGGGATTGTGTTGGGCTCGTTGAGCAGGATATCTCCGTTATCGCAAACAAAGAAATCAACTCTTGTGAAGCCTGTGCAGCCAAGGGCTCTGTAAGCTCTCACAGCTGCATCCTGAACGGCTTTGAGGGTTTCCTCGGGCAGTCTTGCAGGAATATGAAGCTCGCTGTCGTTAGCGAGATATTTTGCATCGTAATCATAGAATTCGTTGCAGGGCACAACCTCGCCTACAACAGAAGCAACAGGCTCGCTGTTACCCATAACTGCGCACTCAACCTCAACGCCGACTATGCCTTCTTCGAGCACAACCTTGGTATCGTGTGCAAAAGCTTTTTCGCAGGCGGCCTCAAGCTCTGCAAGATTCTTTGCCTTGCTGATGCCGACCGATGAACCTGCATTTGCGGGCTTAACAAAAATCGGATAGCCGAGTTTTTCTGCCGCAGCGCTCAAAAGAGCCGTTTTATTGCCCGAATAAGCGTATTTATCGAAGGCAGTCCACTTTGCCTGGGGAATACCGTTAAAGTCCGCCATGGCGTTTGTAACGGCTTTATCCATGCAAATTGCGCTCGCCGCAGTATTGCATCCTACATAAGGAATGCCCGAAATTTCAAGCAGCCCCTGCATTGTGCCGTCCTCGCCGTTTTTGCCGTGAAGAACGGGAAAAACAACGTCTATATGCTCAACCTTGCCGCCCTGTGCAAGGCGGATAATGCCGTGATGCGAGCGGTCGCACGAGATAACCGCAGGCTCAAGCAGAGCTTCATCCTTAAGCCAGCCGCTCTCGGGCAGCATGTCATAAGAACCGTTGAAAACAAAGCATCTGCCGTCCTTTGTGATGCCCATGGGGATAATATCATATTTATCCGAGGGAATGTTTTTCATAACCGAGGATGCGGAATTGAGCGAAACATCGTGCTCGCTTGAAACACCGCCGAAAAGAACAAGAACTTTTTTCTTCATTACAATCACCTTTGATGAATTATTTCACAAATGCGCCTAAATACCCATTATAATTTTTATAGTCTAATATATTATCACAACAAGAAAAATTAGTCAATATTGAAAATTGCCGCAACAGAATTTTTGAATTTCCGACAAAACAATAAGTTTTTTGCATTTTTTATATATAAAAATAAAATTTATTTTATTATATTGTTTTATTGTTCTAATTAAGAATAATTATATAGATAGAATATGATATAATAAAGCATAAATATTTTCTCACAAAGGAGAATTTCTATGGCTGATATTTACAATATACTCGGAGATGTTTTCAAAAACCTCAGCGCAACGGTTGCAGACTGCGGCTTTGAACCCGTAATTCCCGAAGGAACAGAAAAAGATGCCCTGCCTGCAGTTACCGACAGCGGCAGAATAACAATCGAATACAAAGGCGAAAACAAGGCTGCCAAAATAGAGTTTTTCAACAACAAGGTTACTCTTCTCGGTGCAAAAAAAGAAGGTGAAATCCTTGCAAGCGATTTCTCGCAGCTTTCGGTTTCGCTCCTTGAGCCTGAGGTTGCAAACGAAAAAGACGTGAAATATATCGTCAACGAATTCGGCGATACGCTTGTTGAAATCTTCGGCACAAAGAATCAGAAGCCCACAAAGAATAAGCTTCCCCAGCCCGTTTCAAAGGCTGCGGCAAAGAGCGGCATGGTCACATATGACCCCAACACTCTTGCCAACAGATTCACCGCAATCTATCCCGAGCTTCGTGAAGAATACAAGGCAAACTGCGAAAAATACGGCAAGTTCCTGCCTGAGGATTTCTTCGTAAACCACGGCAATGCGGTTGTTCACGCAACGATCAGAGAGAATAACCCCACCAAAATGAAAAAGCTTTTCAACCTGCTCAACGATATTTATGAGGACGGCAGCAACGAAACGCAGAGCATTATCGCGGTAACAATTCTCGGCTCTCTTGAAAACGATCAGGAGATGCTCGCTGCCTGCGTTGATTATATGAGCGACGATATGACCGCTCCCGTTATCAACGTCAATAAATTCCTCGCTTCGGCAAGCGGAAAGGGCGCAAAAATGAAGCTCGCAAATCCGCCCAAATACAAGCCTGCAAAGGCAAAGAAGAAAAAAGGCATGATGTCAAACCTTGGAATGTGATAGGGAGGCAGTTAAAGTGGATATCGAAAACAACATCGAAGTAAATAATCTTCAGGAAACCCCCGAAGAAGAAATCCCTGCGTTTGAAGCAGACGCAGACGAAATGAGCACGGTTGTTACCGAGGAATATGATGCGAGCCAGATTCAGGTTCTCGAAGGTCTTGAGGCTGTACGCAAAAGACCCGGTATGTATATCGGTTCAACAGGTCCCAGAGGTCTGCACCACCTTGTTTATGAAATCGTCGATAACTCCATCGACGAAGCGCTTGCAGGCTACTGCACACATATTGAAGTTGAAATTGGGCCCGGTAACGTTATTTCCGTAAGGGATAACGGCCGAGGAATTCCCGTAGGCATCAACGAAAAGATGGGTCTGCCCTCAGTTACCGTTGTTCTCACCGTTCTCCACGCAGGCGGTAAATTCGGCGGCGGCGGATACAAAGTATCGGGCGGTCTGCACGGCGTTGGTTCATCGGTTGTTAACGCTCTTTCAGAGTGGTTCGAGGTTGAGGTTTCGCAGAACGGACACATCCACCGTCAGCGTTTCGTTAACGGCGGTAACATCGAAACAAACCTTGAAATCGTCGGCGACACCGAGGAAACGGGAACATTCATCCGTTTCAAGCCCGATGCACAGATTTTTCAGGAAACAACGGTTTATGATTTTGAAACTCTTGAAAGAAGGCTCAGGGAATCTGCATTCCTCAATGCAGGTCTTTCAATCAGCCTGACCGACAGACGCGACCCCGAAAACATCGTTGAAAGAGTTTACTGCTACGAAGGCGGTCTTTCATCGTTTGCAGAATATCTCACAGGCGTAAGAGGTCTTACTCCCCTGCACGAAAAGCCCGTTCATTTCTCGGGTGCCAAGGGCGATAAATACGCAGAAATTTCACTTTTCTATAATGACAGCTATAACGAGCTGATTCTCTCGTTTGCAAATAACGTTCGTACAGAAGACGGCGGTACTCACGAAACAGGCTTCAAGACCGCCCTTACAAGAGTATTCAACGATTACGGCAAAAAGTACGGCATCCTCAAAGACGGCGATAAAAAGCTTTCGGGCGAGGATGTAAGGGAAGGTCTGACAGCGATTGTTTCGGTAAAGCTTACCGAGGCACAGTTTGAGGGTCAGACAAAGAGCAAGCTCGGAAACACGGATGTTCAGACAATGGTCAACGCAATGGTTTATGACAAGCTGATGACCTATTTCGAAGAAAATCCCTCTGTTGCAAAAGCGATATTCTCAAAGGCTCTCGATGCCGCAAGAGCAAGAGAAGCCGCAAGAAAAGCAAGAGACCTTGCCAGAAGAAAATCCGTTCTTGAAGGTAACTCCCTGCCCGGCAAGCTTGCTGACTGCACGGAAAAGCAGGCTGAAGGCACGGAAATCTACATCGTAGAGGGTGACTCGGCAGGCGGCTCTGCAAAGGAAGGCAGAGACAGAACTTATCAGGCAATCCTTCCCCTCTGGGGTAAAATGCTTAACGTTGAGAAAGCAAGGCTTGACAGAGTTATCGGCAACGATAAGCTCCAGCCCGTTGTTACAGCTCTGGGCACAGGCATAGGCGACGATTTCGATATCAGCAAAATCCGCTATGAAAAAGTTGTTATCATGGCCGATGCCGACGTTGACGGCGCCCATATCAGAGTTCTTCTTCTCACATTCTTCTTCAGATACATGAGACCTCTTATCGAAGAGGGCCATGTTTACCTTGCACAGCCCCCGCTGTTCAAGGTCAGCAAGGGCAAAAAGTTTGCCTACGCATTCTCCGACGAAGAAAGAGACCAGAAGATTGAAGAATTCGGCGGCAGCTGCGATATCCAGAGATACAAGGGTCTCGGTGAAATGGACCCCGAGCAGCTTTGGGAAACAACAATGGACCCTGCAACAAGAATCATGCTCCGTGTTACTCTTGCGGATGCAATGGAGGCTGACGAAACCTTCTCGATTCTTATGGGCGACAAGGTTGAGCCCCGCCGTGAATTCATAGAACAGAATGCAAAATTCGTTCAGAATCTCGATATATAAAAGTTAGTGAAAAACAAAGAGTGAAAAATGAAGAGTTAAGGGTATGCGACGCCTTTTGAATCGGGTACGGGTAAAACCCGTCCGAAGCTGTTCACTATTCACTATTCGTTATTCATTTCAGAAAGGACTGACCGAAAATGAGCTTTGGTGACGCACGCGACACCCAGAAAATTATAAATGTTGATTTGAACAAGGAAGTGCGCAAATCGTTCCTCGATTACTCGATGACGGTTATAACATCCCGTGCACTCCCCGATGTAAGAGACGGTCTGAAACCCGTTCACCGCAGAATTCTTTATACAATGCACGAAAACGGTCTTACTCCCGATAAGGCATACAGAAAGTGCGCCGATACCGTTGGTTCGGTGCTCGGCCGTTACCATCCCCACGGCGACGCATCCGTTTACGATGCAATGGTCCGCCTTGCCCAGACCTTCTCAATGAGATACACTCTCGTTGACGGCCACGGCAACTTCGGCTCCGTTGACGGCGATCCCCCTGCTGCTTACCGTTACACAGAGTCCAGAATGAGCAAAATCTCATTGAGAATGCTCACCGATATCGATAAAGATACCGTTGATTTCACAACCAACTATGATGACCGTCTTAAAGAACCCACCGTTCTGCCCTCAAGATTCCCCAACCTCCTTGTAAACGGCTCGGTAGGTATTGCGGTAGGTATGGCTTCCAATATTCCTCCCCATAATCTCGGCGAGGTTATCGACGGCATGTGTGCTCTTATTGACAACCCCGATATTGACCTTGACGGTCTTATGGAGTATATCAAAGGCCCCGATTTCCCCACAAGGGGCGTTGTTATGGGCAGAGCAGGCATCAGAGCCGCCTATTCAACAGGCAGAGGCAAAATTACTCTGCGCGCCAAGACCGAAATAGTTGAGAAAAAGAACGGCAGATTCGAAATTCAGGTTACGGAATTACCTTACATGGTAAACAAAGCAAGGCTCATCGAGAGCATTGCAAACCTTGTTAAGGATAAGCGAATCGAAGGCATTTCCGACGTTAACGATTATTCGTCAAAGAAGGGCATGCTCATTTCGATTGACCTCAAGAGAGATGCAAATCCGCAGGTTGTTCTCAACCAGCTTTTCTCATACACTCAGCTTCAGGATACCTTCGGCGCAATCATGATTGCCCTTGTCAACGGCGAGCCCAAGCAGCTCACCCTCAAGGAAATCCTGACTCACTATATCAAGTTCCAGCAGGAAGTTATAGTCCGCAGAACAAGATATGACCTCAAAAAGGCTATGGACAGAGCACATATCCTTGAAGGTCTTGCAAAAGCTATTGATATAGTCGATGATATCATCGCAACAATCAGAGCCTGTAAAGGCGGTCAGGCAGAAGCCAAGGCTGCCATCATGGAAAAATTTGATTTTGATGAGCCTCAGGCAGCAGCAATCGTTGCTTTCCGCCTCGGTCAGCTGGCAGGTCTTGAAATCCTTAAGATTCAGAATGAGTTGGACGAGCTTAAGGCAAAAATCGCTGAATTCAATGAAATCCTTTCCAATGAAGCAAAGGTGCTTGAAATCGTTAAAACCGAAGCAATGGCAATCCGTGATAAGTTTGCCGATGAAAGAAAAACCGAAATCGTAAATGTTTCGGGTGAGGTTGATATTGAAGACCTTATTCCCGAAGAAACCTGCGTATTCACTCTCACGGATATGGGCTATATCAAGCGCATCCCCATGAACGAATACAAGCAGCAGAACAGAGGCGGCAGAGGTGTTAAAGGTCTTACCCGCCGTGAAGAAGATGTTGTTAAAACAATGTTCACCTGCTCAACTCACGATTTTGTTATGTTCTTCACCACCAAGGGCAGAGCATACAGACTCAAGGGCTATGAAATTCCTGAGGGTTCACGTCAGAGCAAGGGCATGAACATAGTAAATCTTCTTCCTATCGAAGAGGGCGAAAGAGTTTCCGCAATGATCCGCGTTCCCGAATTCGGCGAAGAAAATTATTTCCTCTGCATGGCAACCAGAAACGGCATTATCAAGCGCACAGAGCTTGATGCTTATAAAAACATCCGCAAGAGCGGCATTATCGCAATCAACCTTGACGATGATGACGAGCTTGCATGGGTTAAGCTTACCGAGGGCAACGATAACCTCATCGTTGCCACAAAGAAGGGTATGTCAATCTCCTTCAACGAACAGGGTGCAAGAGCCATCGGCAGAACGGCAAGAGGCGTTAAGGCAATTGAACTCAAAGAGGGCGACGAGGTTATCAGCATGGATATCCTTGTTCCCGGCAGAAAGGTTCTCACCGTTACCGAAACCGGCTACGGCAGACTCAGCGAAATCGATAATTACCGCATCCAGTCAAGAGGCGGCAAGGGTCTCACAAACTATCACGTTAACGATTACGGCGATGTTGCCTCTGTTGAGGTTGTTGACCCTGCAGATGACCTGATGCTTATTTCAACCGACGGCATCATTATCCGCATCCCCATGGGCGGCGAAAAAGGCATCCGCCTTTGCGCAAGACCCTCCAAGGGCGTAAGAGTTATGAAGGTAACCGAGGGTGAAAAGCTCATCACCGCCGTTTCAGTCAAGGTTGAAGATGACGAAATTGCCGAAGAAGAAAATACAGCAGAGTCTTCGTCTGAAACACCTGCAGAACAGAACGAAGAATAATAAAAAATTTTTTGCAGGTACTTGACAGATTAAATAATATATTGTTATTATATCTGTAATTGGTGAAATTTTAGTAAAAAGAAAGGGGATGCACATGAACATTGCACTTATTGCGCACGACGCAAAAAAGGAACTCATGACCCAGTTTTGTATTGCATATTGCGGAGTCCTGAGCCGTCACAATATTTTTGCCACAGGAACAACGGGCAAAATGGTTGCAGAGGCCACAGGTCTTGATATAACAAGATTCCTCAGCGGCTCTCAAGGCGGAGATCAGCAGGTAGCCTCAAGAATTGCCTGCAATGAAATTGACCTTCTGCTTCTTTTCAGAGACCCGTTGACAGCTAAGCCGCATGAGCCCAACGAAGCAACTCTTCTCAGACTGTGCGATGTTCATAATGTTCCCGTTGCAACAAATATTGCCACGGCTGAGGCGCTGATTCATTCTCTTGCAAGAGGCGACCTCGACTGGCGTGATATCGTTAACCCCAAATAATTTTGGGGAAACCAAAGCATTTTTGGGGGTCGTCATTCAAGACGACCCCATTTGCGCATTAATATGATAATGGCAAATTGCTGATTTTTACAGGAAAGAAGAATAATTTATGGCACTTATAACCAAAGCCGTCAAAGGCACGCAGGATATCCTGCCCTCTGAAGTTTATAAAAACCAGTTCATCGAACAGATTGTTATTGATATAGCCGGCAAATTCGGATTCAAGGAAATTCGCATTCCCGTTTTTGAGCATACGGAGCTTTTCCAGAGAGGTGTCGGCGAAACAACAGACGTTGTTCAGAAAGAAATGTATACCTTCGACGATAAGGGAGGCAGATCAATAACTCTTCGCCCCGAAGGCACCGCAGGCGTTGCAAGAGCATTCCTTGAGCACGGTCTTTTCAACGAAGCCCTGCCCCAGAAGCTCTGCTATGTTATCAACTGCTACCGCTACGAAAAGCCTCAGGCTGGCAGATGGAGAGAATTCCAGCAGTTCGGCGTTGAAATGCTCGGCACATCCTCCCCTGCAGCAGATGCAGAGGTTATTTCACTTGCAAATGAAATTTTTGCATTTCTCGGCATCGAGAATCTTCAGCTTGAGCTCAACTCAATCGGCTGCCCCGAATGCAGAAAGAATTATCATAACGCTCTGCGTGAGTATTTTGAATCCAAGAAAGAACACCTTTGCCCCACCTGCCTTGAAAGGCTTGGCAAAAATCCCATGAGAATTCTTGATTGCAAGAGCCCCATCTGCAAGGAAATCTGCGAGGGCGCTCCCGCAATCATTGATTATATCTGCGATGACTGCTCGGCTCACTTTGAGAGCGTAAAGAAATATCTCGATGTTATGAACATCGATTACGTTGTAAACCCCCGCATCGTAAGAGGTCTTGATTATTACACACGCACCGTTTTTGAATTTGTTTCAACCCAGATCGGCGCTCAGGGCACTGTTTGCGGCGGCGGCAGATATGACGGACTTGTTGAAGAGCTCGGCGGACCTCACACACCGTCGCTCGGCTTTGCAATGGGCACAGGCAGACTGCTCATGCTCCTTGAAGCTCAGGGAATTGAGCTTCCTGCTCCCGGAGCCTGCGAGCTTTATATCGCTCCCATGGGCGAAAACGCATCGCTCGAAGCAATGAGAATTGTTTCCGACCTGAGAGCGAGCGGCGTCAGCTCACAGACCGACGTTGCAGGCAGGTCACTTAAAGCACAGATGAAATAAGCCGATAAAATCGGTGCACGATACACAATGGTGCTCGGCGATAACGAAATCGAGCAGGGCAAGGCAAACCTCAAGAATATGGACAGCGGCGAAATCACCGAGGTTGAGCTCGAAACCCTTGCAGAAGATTTCATGCAGTTCCTTGTTCAGCAGGAAACCGAGGCTCTTCGCCTCACCTTCGGCGAGGATATCGGCGATGTTGATTTAACCGCATTGCTTTAATCTGAACGTAAAGGAGTTAACATAAATGGATTTTATGACAGGTCTTAAAAGAACCGATTACTGCGGCAACCTGCGCATTTCCGATGTCGGCAGAGAAGTTGTTGTTGCAGGCTGGGTTCAGCGCCAGAGAGACCTCGGCGCACTCATCTTTATTGATTTAAGAGACAGAGAGGGCATTGTTCAGCTTGCTTTTGACGAATCAACCGCTAAGGATGTTTTTGAAAAGGCTGCAAGCGCAAGAAGTGAATATGTTCTCATGGCAAAGGGTAGTGTAAGAGAACGTTCCGCAAAAAACACCGAAATCCCCACAGGCGAAATCGAAATCGAAGTTACGGAGCTGAGAATCCTCAATAAGAGCGAAACTCCTCCTTTTGAAATCATCGAAAACTGCCAGACTGCGGAGCTCACAAGACTCAAGTACCGTTATCTTGACCTTCGCCGTCCCGACCTCCAGAAGAACATTCTTCTGCGTCACAAGATTACCAAAATCACAAGAGACTATTTTGACGAAAACGGTTTCATCGAAATCGAAACCCCCATTCTCATCAAGTCAACTCCCGAGGGCGCAAGAGACTATCTTGTTCCCAGCCGTATCCATAAAGGCAAGTTTTATGCTCTGCCCCAGTCGCCCCAGCTTTATAAGCAGCTCTCAATGGTTGCGGGCTTTGACAGATATATGCAGATTGCCCGCTGCTTCCGTGGCGAGGACTTAAGAGCTGACCGTCAGCCCGAATTCACACAGATTGACCTTGAAATGTCTTTCGTTGATATGGAAGATGTTCTTGCAATCGGCGAAGGTTACATGGAAAGAGTTTTCCGTGAAGCAATCGGCGCTGAAATCAAGCTTCCCCTCCCCAGACTCACTTACAAAGAGGCTATGGAGCGCTACGGCTCCGATAAGCCCGATACCCGTTACGGCATGGAAATCTATGACCTTACCGAAACGGTCAGAAACTGCGGCTTCGGCGTTTTCACTGGCGCAATCGAAGCAGGCGGCAGCGTAAGAGGTATCACAGCAAAGAAAGCTGTTAATATCTATACAAGAAAAGAAATCGATAAGCTTACCGAAACTGCAAGGGGCATCGGCGCAAAAGGTCTTGCCTGGGTCAGAATGAATGAAGACGGCACCTTCAGCTCATCATTCGCCAAATTCCTGACTGAGGAAGAAATGGCAGCTGTTCTCAAGGCAGCAGGCGCAGAAGCAGGCGACGTTGTTATTATCGTAGGTGACACAAAGAATTCTCTTGTTCTCTCCGTTCTCGGTGCACTTCGCCAGATTGTTGCGAAAAAGCTTGATATCATTCCCGAGGGTGTTTATAATCTGCTCTGGATTACCGAGTTCCCCTTCTTCGATTGGGACGAGGATACCCAGCAGTTTGTTGCAATGCACCATCCCTTCACATCCCCCATGGATGAATGTCTCGATTACCTTGAAACCGATAAAGCTTCCGTCAGAGCAAAGGCATATGACCTTGTTCTCAACGGCGTTGAGCTTTGCTCGGGTTCAATCAGAATCACAAATCCCGACCTTCAGGGCAGAATTTTCTCGCTTCTCGGTCTGAGCGAAGAAGAGGCTCACACAAAATTCGGCTATCTTCTTGATGCTTTCAAATACGGCGCACCGCCTCACGGCGGCATGGGCATCGGTCTTGACAGACTTGTTATGCAGATGCTCGGCTGCGAATCGCTGCGAGATGTTATCGCCTATCCCAAAGTTCAGAACGCAAGCGAACCCATGACAGACTGCCCCGCAGTTGTTGATGAAGTTCAGCTTCGTGACCTCGGAATCACGGAAATGGAAAGCGAAGAATAATCCGTTTTATCGGAAGGGCTTCGCCCTTACCCAATTATATCAGAGGATGATTTTATAGCGCACAACAGCGTGATAATTCACTCTTCACCGTTCACTCATATAATATAATGCGAATGCATTTTATAGAAAGGATGTTTTTTCAATGGCAAGAGTCTACAATTTTTCGGCAGGTCCTTCCATGCTTCCCGAAAGCGTACTCAACCGAGCAGCTGCGGAGATGCTCGATTATAAAGGAAGCGGCCAGTCAGTTCTTGAAATGAGCCACCGTTCAAAGATTTATGAAGAAATCATCTTTGGTGCCCGTGACCTTTTCAAGGAGGTTATGAACATTCCCGATAACTATAAGGTTATCTTCTGCCAGGGCGGCGCATCAACTCAGTTTGCTGCAATCCCCCTCAACTTCCTCAACGGCAGCGGCAAGGCAGACTATGTTCTTTCAGGTCAGTTCTCAACAAAGGCTTACAAAGAAGCCACAAAGTACGGCGACATCAAGGTTGTTGCATCCTCAAAGGAGCAGAATTTCAGCTGTATTCCCGAGCTTGATAAGGCAACCTTCACTCCCGATGCAGACTATTTCTACATCTGCCAGAACAACACAATCTACGGCACACGCTTTGCAGAGCTTCCCGATACAGGCTCTGTTCCGCTTGTTGCCGATGTTTCATCCTGCTTCCTTTCAGAACCCATGGATGTTTCAAAATACGGCGTTATCTACGGCGGCGCACAGAAGAACGTTGCTCCCGCAGGTCTTACCGTTGTTATCGTAAGAGAAGACCTTCTCGGCAATGCAAGGGATTACACTCCCACAATGCTTGACTATAAGGTTCTTGCAGACAACGACTCAATGTATAACACTCCCCCCTGCTACTCCATCTACATGTGCAAGCTTGTTCTTGAGTGGATAAAGAATCTCGGCGGTCTTGAGGCAATGAAGCTTCACAACGAAAAGAAATGCTCCATCCTCTATGATTTCATCGATTCCAGCAAGATGTTCCACAACCCCGTTAAGAAGAGCGACCGTTCAATGATGAACGTTACTTTTGTTACCGAAAGCGATGAGCTCAATGCAAAATTCGTTAAGGAAGCAACAGAAGCAGGCTTTGTTAACCTTAAGGGTCACCGCTCGGTTGGCGGCATGAGAGCAAGCATCTATAACGCAATGCCCATCGAAGGCGTTGAAAAGCTTGTTGAATTCATGAAGGAATT
>JAZNPG010000033.1:0-16763 GCA_045589555.1 Acutalibacteraceae bacterium | reverse complement strand
AAGATTCTCATCGGGCATGGTGTTGAGCTCAACCGTTTCACCGTCAGCCTTCTTCCAACCGATGAATTCAAGACCATCCTTTTCGGGTGCTTCGGGAGCTTCAATTGCTTCGCCGGGAGTATAAACTGCGGCGCTCATCTTGCCGTTGACATCGTAGATAATATACTTGTCACCTGCAGGGATTTCAGCTGTTTCGCTGTGGTCACAGTTTTTGCAGTCATAAGCAAGCTCGCCTGCTGCGGTTGCGGTTGAGGGTGTTGCGGTTACGGCAAATTCATGGGGAAGCTTAAGATATTTTTTTGCAAACATTATGCCTTCGCTTGCTCCGCATTCTGGGCACTCCAGAAGCTCATATCCGTATTCGGAGCAGCTTACAACGCTCTTAACAGTCCATTCCAGATCAGAAAAATCATGGCCAACGGGCTGCGTTTCTTTTGTAACGCTGTGACCGCAAGCGCAGGTGTATGTGCTTGAGCCTTTTTCGGAGCAGGTGGGAGCAACATTAACCTTAATATCATAGCTGTGGATATGATCGCCGTCCTGATAATCAAAATGAACGGTGATACCGTATTCTTTCATTAATTCATCAAGGCTTTGAGTATGATCCCTCTCGGCTATTTCGTTCCATTCTTCCTGACTTCCTCTGAAATAAACATCTGCAAGGTTATAGCAACCGCTGAAATAAAAATCAAATTCATAATAAATATCGTCGGGGTTAATAACAATACCTGTTATTTTTTCATTTTTGTAAGGAGATATGGATGTGTAAGACTCGGGAACAATATATATACCGTTCACGGATGCATAAGGAATCAGACAGATGTAAGACGTGTTCATATACTCATCATATGCCGTACAAAGATAACCGTTTTCGTTGATGAACATATACGGATTGTTTTTATCAAGATTTATTTTTCTGAGATTCGGAAGATATCCGCCTTCAAAAATTTCAACACTTACGGGAACGCCGATTTCTTCAAGGCTTTCGCAGACGTCAAATCCGCCGCTTCTGACAGTTACCGTACCTTCGGGAATATTATAAACCTTATCAGTTTTAGCTCCGGGATACAATATAAGTTCCTTTTTGTCTTCCGTGAAAAGCACTCCGTCAATATCGGTAAGGTTTTTGTTTCCGTCCGCAACGGTTACTCTTTCAAGTGATTCGCATCCAGAAAATACCGAATAGCTGATGTTTGTTATGCTTGCAGGAATATAAACGGATTTAAGATTCTTGCAACCTTCAAGCGCTCTTATTTCGATTGTTTCAAGGCCCTCCGGAAGAATTATTTCTTCAATTGCATAACAATCCGCAAACGCACGCTCACGAATTTCTTTCAAACCGTTGGCGAATTTAACGCTTTTAAGGCAGGAATTATAGGCAAAAGCATCTCGGTAGATTACCTCAACACTCTCTGAAAGTTCAACACTTTCCACATTGAAATTGAAAGAAAATGCGTTTGGAGCAATAGCCTGAATGCCGTCATCTATTTTATAATTAACAGCTTTTGTACCCTGAGGAACAAAATAGAGCGTTGTATAATCAGCAGTGCCGACATCGTATTCGCCTGCTCTTACACAGAAAGAACCGTTTGAATCGCTGAAGAAATAAGGATTATCTTCCGAAACAATAATTCTTTCAAGATTGTAATTATACATAAATGAGCTTACTGAAGCACTTTTCATTGTAGAAGGAATAGTTATTGATTTAAGCGCAGCGCAGCAAGAAAAAGCCTCACTCGCCATACCAAGCACGCCCTCTGAAATAACAATGCTTTCAATGTTTGTGCAACAACCGAAAGCACCTATGCTGATCTCCTGAACCGTTCCGGGAACTGTATATTCTTTCGCCTCAAATGCGGGGGGAACCTTATACATTATGGTTTTATCATTACTGTAAAGAATTCCGTTTTCATCGCTCGAATAATAGCTGTTGTTCTCTTCTACCGTTATTTTTTTAAGGTTCGGGCAGCTTATGAACGGACAATAATGTCTTGTGTCACCGTCATCGGAAATTCTGTTGACACTTGCAGGGATAAAAATTTCTTCAAGATAAACGCAGTTGCGGAAAGCCTGCTTTTTAACCATCTTCACGCTGTTCGGAATCGAATAGCTCTTGCGCGGGCACTTTGCGGGGTAACAATAAAGCTCTGTCATGCTCTTATTATAAAGAATACCGTTCTCATCTGCGGTATATCTGATATTTTCGGGAGCAACCGTAATCTTTTCAAGACTGTTGCAGCCGTCGAAGGGAGTCCATGAGTAATTGAAATTATACGCCATGTTTTCTATGTTTGCAGGCACATGAATGCTTCTGATTGTGTTGCCTGCGGGAAAAATATCCTCATCAAGATAAACTACGGGGTAACCGCCGAGAGTTTCGGGCAGGGTTACATCGCCGCTCATGATATCGGCTTTTGTGATTGTTGCTTCGCCGTTTTCAGAAACGGTGTAGGAATATACATCCTCGCTGAAAACATCCAGCGCAGAAGCCCTGAGCCCGCCGATTCCCGAAACTCCTGCCGCGCCAATGCCCAGAAGCATTGTCAGCGCAAGTACAAGAGATGAAATTCTTTTAATCTGATTTTTCATTATTGCTTAACCTCCATTATTATTTTATATCTGAATTTGCGACAAAAAACTGAACCATAGTGCCTACGCCCACACCGTCACGCATTTTATGTGCATTGACTATCGCATAATCGGTTTCCGCCTCGGCTGTGTTTGCTATCTGCCTGATTTCTCCGTTTATTACATAGTATGTGGGAAGATCGCAATCACTGTCGGGTATTTCAAAATTCGCTTTGATGCTGCCGTCATAACGAAGCATAATATAATCAAATTCTTCATTTCTTTCGTCATGACCGATAACAAGACCCGAGATATCAACATTCTGCATGAACAGCCTTATCTGCTCTGCGTCGGGATTCTCAAGCGAAGCAATATCAATATCCTGCTCCCGAAGCAGAACTCTTGCCTTGCTCTCACCGTTTTCATCAATTGAATAAATAAGCTCATAGCTGTCCTGAGTTGTTTCATCCCAGAATTCCATTCTGTTGAAGCCGTTATCAACAAAACTGCCATGCTTATCAAGGCTGAAAATTATGCTTGTGCATCTGAGTTTTTCATTCACCTGCCACTTATCTGACATTCCCTCATGAACCTCCTGAGAAAAAGCAGCAAGCGACTTGCTTGCGGGGTTTAAAACAAGCTCTTCTGTTCGATTACTCCACACAACAGCTCCCGCAATAACACCGATAACTGACATTACTGCTGCTACTGCTGAGATAATGACCTTCGTTTTCTTTTTCATTTGAACCACCTCATAAATTTTGGGGCTTATTTGCCCTTTCAACTATAAGACGGCATAAAAAACGGTTTGGTCTATAAAAAGTTTGAAGAAATTTTATTTCATTGTAATATTTTAAATCAGAAATATATATGTGTCAATCTACCAGCAGTAGAATGTATTCTACAAAACATAAAAGCAGCCTGCCTTTCGGCAAGCTGCCTTTTAAATTTTTATCAGTCAAGCTCAAACTGACCCGTATAAAGCTGATAGTATTTGCCCTTCTGCTCAATGAGGTCATCGTGAGTGCCTCTTTCGATAATCTCGCCGTGTTCAAGCACCATAATGGCGTTTGAATTGCGAACGGTTGAAAGTCTGTGAGCAATAACGAAATCCGTTCTGCCCTCCATAAGCTTATCCATACCTTTTTCAATAAGACGTTCCGTTCTTGTATCAATTGAGCTTGTTGCCTCGTCAAGAATAAGCACGGGCGGGTCGGCAACCGCCGCTCTTGCAATTGAAAGAAGCTGGCGCTGACCCTGAGAAAGATTCGAGCCGTCGCCCGTAATCATGGTATCATAACCGTCAGGCAAGCGTGTTATGAACGAATGGGCATTTGCAAGCTTTGCCGCACTTTCGATTTCCGCATCTGTTGCATCAAGCTTACCGTAAGCAATGTTATCCCTTACCGTGCCGGTAAACAGATGGGTATCCTGAAGCACCATTGCCATTGAGCGGCGAAGCTCCGCTTTTTTGATTTTCTTGATATTGATGCCGTCATAGGTGATTTTACCCTCGTTGACATCATAGAAACGGTTGATAAGATTGGTTATGGTTGTTTTGCCTGCACCGGTTGAGCCTACAAATGCAATTTTCTGACCGGGCATAGCATAGAGCGAAACATTTTTCAAAACTGTCTTTTTGCCGTCATAGCTGAAGGTTACATCATGGAAACGCACATCACCCTGCCACTCGGTATAGGTTGTTGTTCCGTCACCGTGGGGATGCTTCCATGCCCAGACGCCCGTTCTTTCTTCGCATTCGGTAAGCGAGCCGTCAGCATTCTTCTTTGCGTTAACAAGGGTAACATAGCCGTTATCCTCTTCAACAGGTGTATCGATAACTTCAAAAATTCTCTCTGCACCTGCAAGCGCCATAATAATTGTATTGAACTGCTGCGAAATCTGCGTGATGGGCTGGAAGAAATGCCTTGTATAGGTGAGGAATGTAAGCACGGAGCCGAGAGAAAGGGCAAAAAAGGATGTTTCGGGAATCATCATGAGCATTATCGTGCCGAGCATTGCAACCGCCGCATATGTGATATATGAAATGTTGCCCATAACAGGCATAAGCACGCTCGCATAGGTATGAGCGTTTGTTGCCGCCCTGCGAAGTCTGTCATTGATAACTGCGAAATCCGCCTTGGCTTTTTCTTCATGGCAGAAGACCTTTACAACCTTCAGACCCTCGATGAATTCTTCGATATATCCGTTGACCTCACCGACACTTTTTTGCTGCTCTCTGAAATATTTAGCGCTTCGTGCGCCGAGCATTTTAATTGCAACAAAGCCGAAACCGAGCATCAGCACAACAAAAAGAGTAAGCAGAGGGCTGAGGTAAACCATCATTGCGAATGTACCTACAACCGAAATAACGGATGAAACAAGCTGCACAAAGCTTTGGCTGATACATTCACGCAGAGTATCGGTATCGCTGGTGTAGCGGCTCATAAGCTCGCCGTGGGTGTGTGAATCAAAAAAGCTGATGGGCAAATCCTGCATATGGTTAAACAGGTCTTTTCTGATAGTGTTGAGCGTTTTCTGCGCAACCTGAAGCATGATTCTGGAATAGCAATAGGATGATATAACGCCGAAAGCATAAACCAGACCGAGAGTTACAAGCGTTTTTATCAGAGGGCTCATATCCGTGCCGCGGTTTGCGATTATCGAAGGAAGCACCTCATCGGTTACCGTTTTGATAAACGATGTGCCGATTACGCCTGCAAGAGAGCTGAATGCAACAAAAACAAACACAACTGCAAGCATCGCCTTTGATTTGCCGAGATAACCGAGCAGCCTTGTGAATGTGGCTTTTGTGTTTCCCGGCTTCTGAAATTTATTTTTTTCGCCTTGACCTTTGTTTGCAGGTGCCATTATGCCACACTCCCTTCCTGCTGCGATTTATAAACCTCGGTGTAAATCTCATTGGTGCCGAGCAGCTCTTCATGCGAGCCGATTGCGTTGATTCTGCCGTCATCAAGAACAATTATCCTGTCGGCGTGCTCAACGGAGCTGATTCGCTGGGCAACAATAATCTTTGTAACATCGGAATGATTTTTGGCAAATCCCTCACGGATTTTTGCATCCGTTGCCGTATCAACAGCACTTGTGCTGTCGTCGAGAATAATAACCTTGGGGGATTTGAGCAGAGCTCTTGCAATGCAGAGTCTTTGCTTCTGACCGCCCGAAAGGTTTACGCCGCCCTGACCGAGATTTGTTTTGTATCCGTCGGGAAACGACATAACAAAATCATGTGCCTGAGCGATTTTGCAGGCATTTTCGATTTCCTCCTGCGTTGCATTTTCGTTACCCCAACGCAGGTTATCTTCAATCGTACCGGAGAAAAGCAGATTAACCTGAAGCACCATTGCAACGGAATCACGCAGATTCTTGAGCGTATAATCGGCAACGGGTCTGCCGCCTACTTTAACAACACCCTCAGTTACATCGTAAAGACGGGGAATCATCTGCACAAGCGTTGTTTTCGCTGAGCCCGTACCGCCGATAATGCCGATTGTTTCGCCCGATTTTATATGGATATTGATATTGTCAATAACATTCTTTTTGCCGTTTTTCTTATACTTGAAGCTGACATTTTCCATGTCAATATCGCCGTTTGCAACTAAAAGAGCAGGGTCTGCGCCTTCATCGCTGATTTCAGGCTTTTCCGAAATAACCTCGGCAACACGGGTAAGCGATGCTCTTGACATAACACCCATAACAAAAATCATGGAAATCATCATAAGCGACATAAGAATCTGATTGACATAGGTGATGAATGCCGCAAGGTCGGAAACTGTCATCGTGCCGCCGATAACAAGCTTGCCGCCGAACCAGAAAATTGCAATTATGCATGAATAAACCGTAAGCTGCATAAAAGGATTTGAAAGAATGAGCAGCTTTTCGGCGGAGATTGACGCATCCCTGAGTTCATCGTTTGAAAGGCGGAACTTTTCTTTTTCGTGCCTTGCTCTTACAAACGCCTTGATAACTCTGATGCCTATAAGCGTTTCCTGAACCGAAGAGTTGAGTCCGTCAACCTTTTTCATGAGCTTTTTGAATCTGGGCAGAGCAAGCGCAGCCATCGAACCCAAAAGAAGCAGCAGCACGGGAGCTGCAATAACAAACACCTTGGAAAGCGTTGAATTAAGCCTGTGGGCATATGTGAAAGCCATAACAAGCATCAGCGGTGAACGTACAACAATTCTGACTATCATTGTGTAAGCCATCTGAATTGTGTTTACATCGCTCGTCATTCTTGTTATAAGCGAGGGTGTGCTGAAACGGTCGATATTGGCAAACGAGAAATCCTGAATTTTCGCAAAAACTGTTTTTCTGATGTTTGCGCCGAAGCCCATACCTGCTTTTGCAGCAAACCTCGCAGCGCCTGCACCGCTTGCAAGGGCAACAAGAGCCATCGCAACCATCTTCAGACCTTCTCTGACAACAAAACCTATACCTGCGCCGCCGCTTACACCGACATCAACCATCTCAGCCATAACAAACGGAAGCTGAACTTCCATATAGACCTCGATAAGTATCAGCAACGGCGAAAGCAAGGACGCAAGGCGATAGCCCTTGGTTTGCCTGAACATTGTTTTAAGCATTTTTATCTTCTCCCTTTCTGCCGTCTTCTTTGGCAATATAATCAAAAACTTCCTTCTCGGTAATTCCGCCCTCGGAAAGGTTTTCGCTTATTCTTATCAGCATTTCCGAAAACCGCTCTATCTCGCTGTCGGTAAACCCGCTGAACATCTGTGTATCAACCTTATTGCATTCCGCCCTGCCCGCAAGAAAAGCCTTCTTACCTTTCGGGGTTATGCGGATTCGGTTTATGCGTCTGTCCGCCTCATCCTCGGTGCGCTCCACAAAGCCTGCCTTGCTCATTCGCTTTATGCTTGTGGCAATTGATGCGGCAGAAACACCCATTGATTCCGCAAGCTGCTTCTGGGAGCATTCGCCGTTATCAAGCAGATAACCGAGAATTTCAGGCTGACCCCTGTAAATATTAAGCCCGGAAAGAGCCGTTGAAATTCTGTAGCGGTGCAAAAGCGTTACTTTGCACATTTTATGAACGGTTTCTCTGTATAAGTCCTTCAAAGATAATCTCTCCTGAAATATTTTGATTAACCGATTAACAATTAACCGATTAACTTTTGTATTGTACTACTCTTTCAGCTCATTGTCAATACAACAAAAAGAAAATTTATCTCTGCCTCTTGCAAACATTTCCATATTATGTTACCTTAAAAGTAACATATATAACAGAGGTGTAAAAATGAAAAAAGTAATTTCTCTCATCCTTGCAATCGCTCTTGTATTTTCAATCCCTGCGTTTGCTTTTGCCGCTTCAATGAGCGGCGGAATCGATGCTCTCAAAGCCGGATTCAAAGCGGGCGAAGGTCCCGTTGAAGGCGATTTTTCAATTGACTACAGCTATTATTCCCCAGTTAAAGAAAATGACAGCAAGAAATATCCGCTCGTTGTCTGGCTTCACGGTATGGGTGACGGCTCCGAAACAGGCAAGCCCGTTCTGAAAAGCAACATCGCTTATTGGGCAAGCGATGAATTTCAGGCAAGATTTGCACCTGCAGGCGGCGCATTCATCCTTGCGGCACGCTCAAGAGAAGAAAACGGACATTACTGGAGCGACGAAATGCTCGAGCCCCTACGTGCGGCAATCGATGATTTCATTGCAAAAAACAAGGATAACATTGACCTCACAAGAATCTATGTTGGCGGCTACTCCATGGGCGGCAAGATGACACTCAAAATGGCTGTGGCATATTCCGATATGTTTGCGGCAGCATTCCCCATATGCCCTGCATGGTCACCCTCCGAAGAGCTGTGCGAAAACCTTGCCGACATTCCCGTTTGGCTTGTTTCAAGCACCCGTGACCCCCTTGTTAACTATTATATGGGTGTCTACCCCACATGGGAAAAGATTATCGCCGCATCCGCCAGCCCTGAAAACTGCAGATTTTCAACCCTCACCAAGGTCTGCTATGAGGACGGCACAAAAACAAGCAGCAGCCACCATGCATGGTTTGCCGTAAACCACGATTTATTCTCTGCCGAAAACGGAGATTATCCTTATATGTCAACCGTCGACGGCAACGGTAACGCTGTAACCCTCACCTATCCCAACGGCATGATTTCATGGCTTTCAAGCCACACATCGGATTATGACGGCACTCCTATTGAGGGTACAGGTAACATCAGACCCGAGCACAACACAGAAAACCTGCTTGATGTTAACGGCATTTTCGATTTCTTGAAGCTTCTCATCAACGCACTGCTTATGGTAATAGGACTTAAATAAAAAACAGCACCGACGGAATCCAATCGGAAACCGTCGGTGCTTTTGTTATTTCTTCTTTATAAACTCTCGGTAAAGCAGCTCAAACGATACAAAATATTCTCTCATATAACGGGGCAGAGCTTTGCCCGGAGTCGGGCACGCCACTCTGCCGCAGTTTTTAAATCCGCTGTGCCTTGCAATTATTGATGCTCTGTGAATATGATAATCCGACGAAAGAAACGCAACTTTAACCGAGCCAATCGGTTTGCCTGCATGGTTTTCGATTATTGTTTTACCGAATTCAAAATTCTCGTATGTTGTGGTAGATTTATCCTCAAGAACAATTCTGCTTTCGTCAATGCCCTGCTCAATCATATAATCCGCAATAATCTGTGCCTCTGATTTCTTCTGATTTTCTCTGAAGCACCCGCCGCAGGGCACAGCAATAACATCGGGATTTTCGTTAAGATAAACCGCCGCCGCTTTCATCCTGCCCATAAGCTGAGGGCTCGGGGTATCCGCTCCGATAACGTTTCCTCCAAGCACAAGCAGGTAATCGCACTTATCCCTGTAATTTCTGCGTGCATCGCTGATAACAAACGGCATATAAACAGCTGCGGAGAGAGCCACAACTCCTGCAACTCCGCCTGCCGCACCGAGAATTTTTTTAATCATCAACTCATTTCCTTTCTTGATAAATCAACAATTTAATTATATTTTATTAATTTATTCAAGTCAAGGTAATTGTTTTTCTGTTCATCCGAACATATCGATTACAGCTTTGAATTCCTCGCTTGCTCTGAATTCATCCGAGAGAGGGTAGCCGTCGAGCAAAGCCTCTTTTATCGCATGGGCAATGTTTTCATAACCTCCCTTGAAAGCAACCGCCTTGTTGAATTCAAGCCCCTCAACAAGATATGAGGTATGAGTTGTAACATCGGGCAGTGATTCATATTTAATTGCAAGCTCCGCTTCTTTTCTGAAAGCTTCAAGTGCACCCTTATCATCGCCGTTATTGTGTCTGATAACGCCGAGATATCCGTAATTGAAAATCATAAGATACCAGCTCTGACCGTAGTCGCCGTCAGGCAAAACAGCATTTACAAAGTTCAGATATGCCTCAATTGCATCGGGATTACGTTCAAGAATATTGCTCGCCTTGCGGTTGATGATTTCACCGATAAGCTGCAGCATTTCAGAAAATCCCTTTGCGCAAGCAGCATTTCTCTCCTTGCTGCCATGGGGATAAAGCATCATCGCTTTGAAATCCCTCGTATTTCTCATAACAGGCATCTCTTCAAGAATCGGTTCAATGGCAGAAATATCTACTCCGCTTTCCTCAATCTTACTCAGCGACTGCAGATAGCTGCACATGGAGCTTTTTGCACTGACTCTGATATAATCGTTGGTGCAGTAATTCTGAATTATTCCGTAAACTCTTTCCGCCTCAGGCTTTGCAGCAAGAAGCTTTTCATGTTCATCATCACCGTAACAGGTGATAATGGAGAGATAGCACGAAAGCAGTCTGTAGTCGCCGGGAAATTCGGTTATCGCCTGCTTCATAAGCTGTCTTGCCTCTTCGCATCCTTCATCCGTTTGTCTGAGGCAGTCGAACTGTTCAAGGTAGTTTTTGATTTTATTTTCCTGCTCAATTGTTTTTATTCCCAAGATGGTATCTGTTGTAACGCCAAAAAACGAAGCGATTGTAGGTATAAGCGTGATATCGGGATAGCTCTCGCCTCTTTCCCATTTACTTACGCTCTGATATGATACATTAAGAAAGTTTGCAAGCATTTCCTGAGTGAGGTCTCTTTCCTTGCGAAGTCTTTTGATTGTTTCTCCGATATAAAGTGACATAATGTTACCTCCGAAATTTGTTTAATCAACAGCGCTGTTTGCAACTTTATAATAACCGATACAAAAAACAAATACAATAACGCCGTTCTTGAGAAAACTCAACCGCAAGGCGAAAATTCAACGAACACTAATATTCATACAGATTTCATGTTTTTATACGGAAAAGAGCTCATCCGAAGATGAGCTCTTTGAATTTGGATTAATAGATTGTATCGATTGACTGCTGAATAACCTTTGTCAAGCCGAACAGTTTCTTGAAGAAAGCAATCAGCTTATCAAAGAAGCCTGCCTTTGAGGTCATTGTCTGAGTATCTTCGCTGACAACGTTTCCTTTTTCATCATAAACAGTTACAGTAAATGTTGTATCGCCGCTCTTGTTCGGAGTGATTGTGCAGGTTGAGCCGTCAGCAGACGAACTGAAGCTAAAGTTTCCGCTATCGGCAGTCCACTTGATTTTCCAGCCGCTCGGAAGTGCTTCATTTACATCTGCATGGAGAATAATGCTGTCACCGTAGCTGATGGTTGTTGCGGAAGGTTTGCGTATGACCATAGTCAAAGTAATTTCCTTTTTAAATCCGCAAGAGTCACAAATGTTATCTGCTCCATACTTATGATTTTTCTCCTCAGTTTTCGCACCGCAAACGCATTCTTTCCAACTTTTGACTGAATCGTATTTAATTGTGTAGTTATGCGGTTTTACAGGAACAATTTCCTGTAAAATTGTCATATCGTCGCAACGTGAGCAATGCTGACCTTCGGTAAGACCTGTTTCTGTGCAGGTCGGTGCTACTGCGCTATCGATTACTATATCGTGCTTAAGGGCAGCCTTTTCCTTATAGGTGGTATAGGTGCAAGCTGTGCAGTATTCGTAAGCATCCCAGCCGATTTCTGTGCAAGTGGGAACCCGAGCCGCAACCTTAACAAGAGTATCCTTATGGTTGAGTGCGGGAATTGCCTCTGTATAGCTGTTACCGCATTCACAGTAATAAGTTTTCACACCTGCTTTTGTACATGTTGCAGCGGCTGTTACAGTTGCGGTGTATGAGCATTCATGAGGCTTCAGCTTATATCGGCATTCAACGGTTGTTGCACTGCTGTCCTTATTTTCTGTCCAACCGCTTTCTTTGGAATAATTATAATAATTTACCGCCTTTTTATTCTGATAAACATATTTCTTATACCACCAACAAGACCTTGTTGTGTGTGAATTGGAACTGTCACAGGTAAGTGCAGGAGCGCAATAACAATGAGCTGACGGATCATGAGCCCATGCCAACTTATAAGCTGTATATCTGGCATCATCCGAATCAGCCACACTTTGTTCTTCGATTACCGCATTCGGTTCGGGATATATATCAAGATGATTGTATGCATCTGTATAAGCGTAGTTTACCATATTGCCCGTAGAACTGCCGCACCAATGATAGTAATAATAGCTGACAAGCACCCTCGTTTTTGAAGTTGAAAGCGCAAAATCCGATTCGTAGGTACTGCCGTTATTAACATATTCGGTTTTAGCGAGAGAACCTTTAACCCAGTCACTGCCGGGCGAGCTTGTTGCAACCTTTTTGTGGATATTGTTGTATTCGATATCATACTTATCAGCTGTAACATGCGAAGGCAGTTCACTTACATATACCCACTGGGTTTCGTCTATTTTAGGTGTGGTTGTACCTGTTTTAAGAAGCTTATTGCAACCGCCGCAGTATGTATCGCCCGTGTATCCGGTTGAGGTGTGGGTTGCTGCAACTGCATTTTTAATTACGGTTCCACCTGCGTGGTTGCTTGCGTTCTTCGCAATAGCTTCTGTGTAGCTTTTGCCGCAGGAGCAGGAATATGTGCGCACACCCGTAGCGTTACAGGTTGCTGCTTTTGTGACGGAGGAAGAATATGAGCAGGTGTGGGTAACATATTGGGGTCTTATATACTCTCTCGTAATGCCGGAGCCAAGCGTGTGACCACTTGCATCCATATAGTTACCGTTAGTTCCGCCGACCTTATATACCTGTCCGTTTACATTTCCCTCAATTGAGTATGTGCCGTCCTGAACAATGCCAACGTGTGTCCAAGCACTACAATTACTGCAATAATAGAAAACGATGTCGCCCTTTTGCCTTGATGAAACCACACTGCCGCCTGCATTCAGCATGGCATTTCTCAAATAAGAAACGCCGCCATTAAACGGTATAAGTGATTCAACACCCGCAAGACGGGCACAATCACTGACAAAATCCGCACACCATGCTTCAGTATATCCCATATGTGACTGTGATCTGCCAAGCTGTGCTTGTGCAACGGCAACAATATCGCTTGCGCCGTTGCCTGTCAGCGTGTAGGTTTTATAGAAATTACCTGCTACCGATTGAGTTGCTTGTGCTGAAATTGCAAAACTGATAAACAATGATGCTGTAATCAGCAAAGCCAATACTCTTTTAAGCCTTGTTTTCATTGCTTTTTCCTCCATAACTAAAACTCATCTTAATAAATCACTCTGTTAGCGCCGAACAAGTTCTTGAAGAATGATATTAATTTCTGGAAAAAGCCTGCCTTTGAAGTGACAGTGATTTCATCAGAAATTTCCACACCGTCATTATCGGTTACGGGATTGCCTTTTTCATCAACTATTTTCGCAACTACTGTAGGATTACCGCTTGCAATTGATTTAACACGGCATTCAGTACCGTCTGCGTTAGCCTCAATTGATACACCCGTACCCTGAACAAGCCACTTAACAGAGCATCCTTCGGGAATCTCGTTTTCAGCAAGAGTCAGAACAAGAATATCACCGTAATTTACAGAAGTTGTTGACGGACGCTTTATTCTGATTTCAGGAATTTCACCTGATACAGGAGGATTGACAACGTTTTTCTTCCAAACCGCATAGAGAGTTGTGTCTGCAGTTAAAGCTATCACATCTCCGCCAACATAACTTGCGGATGTTGCAGATGAACTCTTTGACCAACCAAGGAAAGTGTATCCGCTTCTTGTCGGCTGCGCAGAGCTGACTGTGTAGCTTTTTGCGCCATTCTGACTTGCAGGGGCACCGCTGCCACCGTTTGCGCTATATGAAAGCGTATAGTTTTTAGGTTCCGGAGTTACTGTGCCGTGACCTTTGCAAATCTTATACTCAAGTTCGTTTTCTTTCGCATAATTCACAGCATAGTTGCTTGAAGAATCAGTACAGATATAACCGGTTGATTCTATAAGAATATCTTCGGAAATTGTTGTAACACTTGACGGTATATGAATGTACTCAAGGCTTGTTGTTCCGCCGAACGCTACCTGACCAATGCTTTTAACTCCCGAATTCAGAACAACGCTCGTCATGCTCGTGCAAAAAGCAAATGCGCCCAAGCCTATACTTTCTACGTTGCCGGGGATAGTTATGCTTTCAAGCGCTCTGCAATAAGCAAAAGCCTGCTGCCCGATTTCGGTAACGTTGCTGCCAACGGTTACACTTTTAAGGGAAGTACAATTACTGAAAAGACCTAGTTCTATTTTTTCAAGCTTTTGGGGAAGTACAATGTTTTCAAGTTTATTGCAGCCGTAAAAAGCAGCCTCTCCTATTGTTTTAACATCACTGCCTAAAGTAACCGATTTAAGGTTTTCTGCCATTAAAAAAGCTCTGTGTTTAATTTGCTGAACACTGTTCGGAACGGTATAACTTGTTGTGTTGCTTGCTGCAGGATATTTAATCAACGTTGTTTTATTTTTGTTATACAGTACGTTTGCGGAGTCACTTGCGTATTTAGTGTTTGCCGAATTCACCTTGATATATTTGAGTTTTAAACAGTTATCAAAGCAGTTTTCGCCAATGAATCCAACAGAAGACGGAATTGTAATTCCTGTAAGTTCATTCTGAAAACGGAAATTAGCAATTGATTTTGTGCCGTTCTTTACAGTGTACTCACCTGACAGAATATTATCCGCAGAAATTGTGGTATCATCTGCATCAACAATGTGATTGCCTATATAAAGAACGCCTTTTTCCCAATTGTTAATATCATCGTGATAAGCTGTGCGAAGGAATATATCGTCGCCCAGCTGCATTGCCACATCAGGCATTACAATATTTGAAAGTTCCCAACAATGCGCAAACGCAGTATCATCAATGCGCGTTACGCTGTTGGGTATTGTTATACTCGGAAGAACCCAGCAGCCATAAAAAGCTCCTTTTCCAATGCTCGTTACCGTATTGGGAATTGTAACGTTTTCCAGTTTAACACAGTTTTCGAATGTACCTTCACCTATACTTGTTACACCTGAGGGTATTTTTACACTCTGAAGTTTCTGACAGGAAACGAAAGCATAGTCACCAATACTTGTAACACTCGAAGGAATATCTACATTTGTCAACTGATTACAATAACGAAACGCATAACTGCCGATGCTTTTTATACTGTCAGGAATTGTAATGCTTGTAAGAGGTGTGCAATCATAAAATGCGCGATCGCCTATACTTGTTACTTGGTTTCCGATTTTAACAGTCTGAACGCCGGAATGGATTTTGTTATAATGCCAAGGCACATCGTAATGTGATGACCAATTTGTCATTTCTCCTGTGCCGCTGATTGTAAGATTTCCGTTACCGTCAAAGAACCAAGTAAGGTTTTCGCCACAGGTACCACTGTAGGTTGCTGCGGAGGCGGAAAACGGTACTATACACAGAAGCATAGCTGCAGCCAATATAACCGCCAAGGAATTCTTTAAAAGTTTTCTCATTTCGGTTTATCTCCTTTTTAAATAATAAAGATAACATCAGTACTATCTGACATATGTTATGAAAATTATATCATATAATTTTGCGTTTGTCTATCTTCGTAGACGGTTTTTTTTATAAGAATTTGTAGACTCTAATTAAAGAGGTGTCTATGATGATAGAATTCAATAATAAAGCAGTAGGAATAGTTATTCGAAGAATAAGAAAAGAAAAAGAACTTTCACAAGAAGTTTTCAGCGGACTTGCCGGAATTGCAAGGAGCCACCTTTCAATGATAGAAAACGGCTCTAAGCAAGCAAATTTTGAAACAATTTGGAAGATCGCAAACGCATTCAAAATAACTCCCAGTCAACTGGTAAGAATGTTCGAAGAAGAAATAAACAAATAATAAGTATACCTATTCTTTTTAGCGAACACAATGCTTCTGATGAAACAGTATTAAACAAGTTTATTTCATTTCTATTTCCAAACAGGACTGGAACCTGGGACACCAACGGTCAGAAACATTGTCGCACTGCTCGCTTGGAGCGCTTCGCATTGCTCTGTGTTTCTTCCTGCTCAGGCACCGCCTGAATCTTCCGCAGTAAGCGGCAACACCTGAGCCGGTTAACAGCCGCAACGTGTCTGCCCGAAACACCATATCGAAAGTCTGAGCATATTTAAAGAATAAAAGAAAAGCACCCACGCAGTTGCGTGAGTGCATTTTCTTTGGCGCCCCAAACAGGACTCGAACCTGTGACACCGCGGTTAACAGCCGCGTGCTCTACCGACTGAGCTATTAGGGCATATTCGGTTTTGAAATGAAGCTCTGTGCTGCAGTGCCTGTGACACCTCGGTCAGAAACATTGTCGCACTGCTCGCTTGGAGCGCTTCGCATTGCTCTGTGTTTCTTCCTAATCAATGTCTTGACTATTCGTCCAACGGACGGTCAAGCCCTTGATTCAGTTAAAGCCTCTTGCTCTACCGACTGAACTATCAGGGCAAAATAAAAAAGGTGTCGGCGTCGACCTATCTTCCCGGGCCGCTTCCAGCCAAGTATTTTCGGCACTGTTGAGCTTAACTACCGTGTTCGGGATGGGAACGGGTGGACCCTCAACGTCATCAACACCGACTAATATATCGATATGCGTTATTCGCGCATTATCTTCTCTCTTTTGGTGACCCGTAGGGGATTCGAACCCCTGTTGCCGGCGTGAGAGGCCGGAGTCTTAGGCCACTTGACCAACGGGCCAAATTGTGGTACACCTTCAGGGACTCGAACCCTGGACACCCTGATTAAGAGTCAGGTGCTCTACCAACTGAGCTAAAGGTGCATATCTT
>JAZNPG010000032.1:0-8057 GCA_045589555.1 Acutalibacteraceae bacterium | reverse complement strand
AGAATTGCAGAAACCCACATCCAGAAAACCGAGCCTGCTCCGCCTGCGCAAAGCGCCGTTGCAACGCCTGCTATGTTGCCCGTTCCGAGGCACGCAGCAAGAGCCGATGTCAGAGCAGCAAACTGCGACACCGTGCCGTCTGTTTTCGGAGGCTCTTTTCTTTTTCGGTATGCATCAACAACAGTCAGCCGAAACCATCTTTTTATTCCGAAAATCTGAAAAAATCCTGTTTTTACGGAAAGAAAAAAGCCCGTACCCAAAAATACCGCAAGCATCGGCGGTCCCCAGATAAACGAGCTGATAATCGAATTAAGCCTGAATAACATAAAACTCCACCTCATTAAAACATATGAGGCGGAGTTCCGATTTATTTGTTTGTTGCTTCAACAAGAACAAGAGAAATATTATAGAGAGCAGCGAATTCCGCAACATTTTTGAAGTTGCTGATATCGCCGTAGTGCTTGATTTCAAGTCCGTCATAGCCTCTGCCCGAGTCAAAAGCCATTGCGCTGAGCTCAACGGGGTCAACCGTGAAATGAATAACTCTGGGTACACTGCAAAGATAGAATGCGCTGTCCTTTACATGCTTAACGGAATCGTTGAAAACAATCTGCTTGAGGTTTGCACATTCGTTGAATGTATATGACTCAACGGTTTCAACCTGCGAAGTCCAGAACTGAATGCCCTTTACGGAGCTTTTGTTGAATGCCTTGGGTTCAATTTTTGTTATAAACTGTGAAAGACGGACAGTTGAAACCTGCTGCTTTTCGGTGAATGTGTTTTCGCCGAGAACAGTTACCTTGATGCCGTCAACCAGGTGAGGGATAACAAGCTCGGAAGGAGCTTCCGCTTTGTTATAGCTGATGATTTTTGCCGTGCCGTCATCAAGCTTTACATAGTTGAAATCATCGCAGGTGTAAACTGCGGTATCTTTTTGCCCGTCTGATGCTGCAGGCGAAGTTGTTGTTGCATTTTCGGCAGGTTTATTGCCGCAGGAGCAAAGAGCCGCTGCAAGGCAAAGAACTGCAAGAATAACGGAGATTATTTTTTTCATGGTAAAATTCCTTTCATATAAGACCTGCTTCGTAACAGTATTCGAGATGTTCTTCGTAGGTCTCGGCATAATGATATTTGTTTTCAGAATCGGAGATAAAGAAGTAATAATCCGTTTCTTCGGGATAAAGCGCCGCATTGATTGCCTCAATTCCGCAATTTGTTATCGGACCTTCGGGCAAGCCTTCGCATTTATACGTGCTGTAAGCCTCGAAAAGCAATTCGTATTCTTCTTCACTCACATATGGCTTGACAGAATCTCTCATATAGAAGGTTGCCGCATCGCATTGAAGCTTCGGGAAGCTGTCGCTGCCGAGCCTGTTATGGATAACCGACGAAACCTTGCCCATCTCGGCAGGGTCACCTGCCTCCTCCTGAATTATCGATGCGATTTTCAGCACATCATCAAGGGAATATCCAAGCTCTGCGCAACGGGCTTTCACTCCGTCATCAAGCTTTCTCTGCGAATTTTCCAGAAACCTTTTCGCTGCAGACTCCGCACCCTCACCCACATAGAAATCATAGGTATCAGGGAACAAATAGCCCTCAAGCGCAAAGGCACGGTTTTCGGGATTCTCAATCTCAAATCCGTATTTCGTAAGCAAAGCCGCATTGTCCGCCTGAATCAGGAATTCATCTGCGGTGCAGACTCCGCCGCCTTCAAGAATTTTTGCAAACTCCGCAACGGTTGAGCCCTCAGGGAATGTGAGCCTGACGGTCGGCCGCTGCGTGATTGTTTCGCCATACCCCAGACCGTTTTTGATTCCGCTTTTCAGCTTCTGACATCCTGATGCGCAGGGCAAAAGCAAAAGAAGCAGCACAACGGCTATTATTTTGTTTATTCTTCTTTTTTTAATATTCATGGTTTGATTTTATCATATAGTATTCTAAAAATCAAGGGCTGATTGCGCAGGCTGATGAAACTAAAACAGCCCGACAAATACCGAGGCATTGACGGACTGTTTAAGCGGATTATCAAAATGAAAAATTATGCAACATGCGTGTTTCTGTTTTTAGCTTCAAGGATAGAAATAACCTGCGCCTCTTCATAAACATCTGCAGGGGCACGCTTCTGGGCATTTGAATGCGCCATGGCAAGCTCTCTCTGCTTGCGGCGGCGATAATTGCGGATATGGATTCTGATAGCTCTTGCGAGCTTTGCTTCAAATGCAACGATTTTCTTTTCGTTAAAGAAACCGACGATAAGCAGGATTACTGCTAAGAATTCAAAGAATGATAAGATGATATCTGAAAATGCCATTGTGATTCCTCCTTCGGCAATGTGTGTTAAACATTTGTTCTGATGTCTTTATTATAGCAAGTGAACATTCGTTTGTCAATACAAATGTTCGATATTTTTGAAAGTTATCTTTAACTAACTATATATTACCACAATATATGCTGTTTGTCAAACAGTTATACCACAATAAATTGATTTTCAGCTGACAAATTTTTGTTCGATTTGCTGTTTTTATTGCATATGCAACGATGTTTTTTTTGCAAAATTAATCTGTTCTGTTCGCCGTTCAATGTTGACATTCACATCTTTAAACAATATAATTATGTATATATTCACAGAACGGAGACGGTATCATGTTATATAACACCTGGGCTTTTGTAAGACAGAGCCTCGTTAAAATCCACCTTGCCGGTGCGGAGTGCGTTCATAAAATCAGCGGCGGCAAGCTCCCTAAATCGCTTTTTGCAAAAAGGTCGGGCGTGCATAAAATCGGCACATCGGTCAGAGTTCTCGAGAAAACGGATTATTGCACCAACATCGCCAAATTCAACCCGGACGGCACAATCAGCGACGATGATTTCGTTATCCTTTCGAGCACAGATTTTCACTATGACACCAACCATGAGAATAATCAGAAAACAACCTCAATGTTTTTCAAGCATATCAGGGATACAAAGCCCGACCTTGTTATTCTGACCGGAGATATTATTCTTTCAAAATTCCAGCAGATTGATGCAGTTCAGTTTGCAAGGATGATGGAAGAAATCGGCATCTACTGGGCGATTGTTTTCGGCAACCATGAAACAAGAGAAGAAAAAGGATTTTATAAATACCTTCTTATGAAGAGCTTGAGCGATTATGAGCATTGCCTTGCGGTTCACGGTCCCGAAGAGCTTTTCGGCTACGGTAACTTTATCGTCAACATAATGGGCAAGGAAAACAAAATCAGACAGAGCCTGTTCTTCTTTGATTCGGGCAGAGATGTTCTCGAAAAATACACCGCTCAATACGGTCTGCCTGCTGATTTCGGCGGATACGATTTTCTCAAGAAAGAGCAGATTGAATTTTACAAAAACAATGTTGATGCTCTTGAAAAGAAACACGGCAAATTCGGCTCGATGATGTATTTCCATATTCCCCTGCCCGAATACAAGGTCGCTTTTGAAGGCAGCGGCGCAAATGAAGAATATAGGCAGACGGGCAAAGCCGAAATTCTTTACGGCAGTCAGTATGAGAGTGTCGGCAGCGCAGAATTCAACAGCGGTATGTTTGATGCAGCCCTCGAAAAGGGCGCAACCGCAATTTTCTGCGGTCATGACCACATCAATGACTGGTGCGGTATTTACAAAGGAATCCATCTTGTTTATAATCTTCCGCAGAATTATAACCTCTACCATCTCGGCACAAATATGGGCTTCCCCGAGGAAAAATGGAATCAGGGCGTAACTATCACAACTCTCCATGCCGACGGCACATTCGACATTGCACCCAGATATAACAGAATATATTTATAATGTAATATTATAGTGAATGGCGAATAATGAATAGTTTTGGGTGGGCTCTGCCCACACCCGATTATATTAAACCGGTCATAGGCGGAGCCTATCCTTAACTATTCACTCTTCACTGTTAACTCTTCACTATCAATAATATACAGGAGGGTAACCATGTCAGTATTCATTGCGGCGCTTGCCGTGCTCTGCGTTGCCGGAATAAGCTTTAGGCGCAGAGAAGGTTTTGCGGATTATATGTCGCCTCAAAAGACAGGTGCTATAAAAGGCATTTTTGTTATCATTGTTCTTTATTCGCATATCAGACAGTATATAACCGTTCCCAAAACAGGAATGAATGAGCTGTTTTTTGAAGCGATGACATTCTTCGGACAGCTGATGGTTGTTATGTTTCTTTTCTATTCGGGCTACGGAATTGCCGTTTCAGTTGATAAAAAAGAGGGCTACATAAAAACTCTTCCAAAAAAGAGGATTCTCAAGGTATGGCTCGATTTTGCAATTGCGGTTCTGATTTTTTTCTTTACCGCTCTCGCAATCGGAAGAAACTATGACATTGAACGCTTGCTGTGGTCGCTTATCGGCGTTGAAACCGTCGGCAACAGTAACTGGTTTATTTTCGTTATTGTTATCCTTTATATAATCACCTTTATCGGCTTCGGCGTAACGGGTGGCAAAAAGCATCTTCTTGCAGGCATAATCCTGACAACCGTTTTATGCGCAGGCGCAATGGTCGGAATGTTTTTCTGGAAGCAGAAAGAATACTGGTGGTATGATACGATTTTATGTTATCCGCTCGGAATGTGGTATTATATTGCGAAGCCTTTTATCGACAAGCACCTGCTTAACAGCTTCAACAAATGGTTTGCTTTCACGGCAGGCACAGGCATTGTATTTATTTATCTTAACGAATTATACATTGCCAACGGCAGAATCAGAGGAATTTTTGTTCCCCTTTCGCTCGTATTTGCAATTCTGCTTGTTGTTGCATCAATGAGAATCAGCATTAACAATGCGGTTTTACGCTGGTTCGGCTCGAGAGTATTCGGAGTTTACATTCTCCAGAGACTTCCGATGATGGTTCTCTCAAAATTCGGTCTTAATTCAAAACCGATAATCTTTTCGCTTGTGTGCTTTGCCATAACTCTTGTTCTTGCAGAAATTTTTGAACGCTCAACGGCAAAGCTCGATGAACTGCTGCATATAACTCCAAAAAAACTTAAAAAATAAAACTATCGGAGAATGCTCAAAGCGTTCTCCGATTTTCTATTGACGAAAATTCGATTTCAATATATAATGTAACATGTAATAATGTGCACCGAAAGGGGAAACAAAATGTATAAGTTTACCGCAAAAGTAAAAAAAGGAACAGCAATCGTTAACCACACAGAAATGGATAACGCAGATTTTCTTTTTGAGCTCAAAGAAGAAAACGGCGTAATTCTCGGCAAGCTTACCGCTAAAACCGACATCAAAATGCAGGCTCTTGAGCTTGAAACTGAAAAAGCCTTTGCAGCCGATGACCTTTTTTATGTAAACGGCTATCAGTCATGGTCAACCTCCCGCGAATTCAACAAATACGGCGTTCTTAAGGATATCATGCCTCTCGGCAAAAAAATCGGCGGTTTTGCAGCCCGTTGCTGCGGAATCATGAGCGACTATTCATTTGAAGAATACGGCAAAACAGGCTGCTTCCATTCTTATACATATACATATTTCAGAAAGAAAGGCAGCCGAAACATAACTCTTTACGGCTCAAAAACAGAGCGTCAGGGCTTCACCGTTTTCAAGGTTGATATGCCCGAAGGCAAGTTTGTAATCAAAAAGGATATCGAAGGTCTTATGCTCCGTGCAGGCGATGAATATGAGGTTTTCAACATCGCAGTTATCGAAAAGGAATTCGATGCAGCATTTGATGAATATTTCTTTGATTTCATGGGCGTTAAGAAGCCCAAAATCAGCCATCTTGCGGGCTACACATCATGGTATAACTATTTCTCAAAAATTTCCGAGGATATCTGCCTTCGCGACCTTGAGGGCATGGACAGAGCCAAGGATTGCGTTGATATTTTCCAGATTGACGACGGCTACCAGACCGCAACAGGCGACTGGCTGAGCACCGACAAGAAAAAATTTCCTCACGGCATGAAATACATTGCCGATAAGATTCACGAAAAGGGCTACCTTGCAGGCATCTGGCTTGCTCCCTTCTGCGCACAGATGAGCTCAAAGGTACTCAAAGAGCATCCCGAATGGATGATTGTTGACGAAGATAACGGCAGAAAGCTCTTCGGCCATGTCGGCTGGGGCGGCGCCTACACTCTCGATATCTATCATCCCGGCGCAAGAGAATATATCAAGAGCTTCTTCCACACCATTCTTAACGAATGGGGCTATGATATGGTAAAGCTTGACTTCCTCTTCACCCAGTGCGAAAAGCCCAGAGCAGGCAAAACAAGAGGTCAGATTATGTGCGAAGGCGTTGACCTTCTCCGTGAAGCATGCGGCGATAAGCTCATCCTCGGCTGCGGCATCCCCCTCGGTCCCTGCATGGGTATCTTCGATGCCTGCCGCATCGGCTGCGATGTTAATAAAGCATTCGGCGGCGACTGGGTAAACAAGCTCGCCATCAACAATGAAATCCCCTCAACCCAGAACGCTCTCAACAACACCGTTTTCCGTAACCACCTTGACGGCAGAGCTTTCTGCAATGACCCCGACGTTTTCTTCCTTCGTGATAACAACCTCACCTTCAACCTTGAGCAGAAGCTTGTTCTCGGCAAGGTTAACGCCGTTTGCGGCAACGTTCTTTTCGTTTCCGATAACGCAGGCGATTATTCCGAAGAAACTCTCGGCTATCTCAAAGATTTCTTTGATAACAGAGATTATAAGGTAACAGGTGCGGACTACATCGATAACGAAACAATCCGCCTTTCATTCACCGAAAACGGCGAAGAAAAGACTCTCACCTTTGATATTTACACAGGCGCAAGCAACATTAACGACTGCATCTGATTATAACCGACAAAAAGGGCTGACCATTTCGGGTCAGCCCTTAATTTATTATTTGTAGTATTCAACAGCCGATTCAAACAGCTTGAGGTCGAATTCGCCGGGAACGTTCTTATAAAGACCGCTTGCGGTTCTTTCAGAATGACCCATCTTGCCGAGAACTCTGCCGTCAGGTGAAACAATGCCTTCGATAGCGAAATCGGAGTTGTTGGGATTGAAGGCAACATCGTTTGTTGCGTTGCCGTCAAAATCAACATACTGTGTGATAATCTGACCGTTTGCCGCAAGCTTTCTGATGAGAGCCTCGTCAGCAATGAAGCGGCCTTCGCCGTGAGAAATCGGCACTGTGTAAATCTCGCCCTGCTTTGCCTTTGAAAGCCAGGGAGAATTATTTGAAACAAGCTTTGTTCTTACAAGCTTGGACTGGTGGCGGCTGATTGTATTATATGTGAGCGTGGGGCAGGTTTCATCGGTATCGATAATCTTACCGTAAGGAACAAGGCCGAGCTTGATAAGAGCCTGGAAGCCGTTGCAGATACCGCACATAAGTCCGTCTCTGTTCTTGAGAAGCTCGTTTACTTCGTTCTTGATTGCTTCGTTTCTGAAGAATGCTGTGATGAACTTACCCGATCCGTCAGGCTCGTCGCCGCCCGAGAATCCGCCGGGAACGAAGATTATCTGAGAATCCTTTATCTTCTTTACGAATGAGTCAACAGACTCTGCGACCTTCTCTGCCGAGAGGTTCTTGACAACGAATATCTCGGTCTTGGCACCTGCTCTCATAAATGCCTTTGCAGAATCGTATTCGCAGTTAGTTCCGGGGAATACGGGAATGAGAACACGAGGCTTTGCACACTTGATAACTGCGGGAGCACTCTTGCCCTCGTAAGAGAATGCGGGGATCTCGCCCTTTGCTTCCTCTGCGTTTGTGGGATAAACACCCTCAAGAACGCTTTCATAGTCCTTGTAAAGAGCGTCGAGATCGACTGCATCGTTGCCGAATACGATGCTGTTCTTAGCGGTAGTCTCGCCAAGGAGAATTCCGTCAGCCAGAGCGCCGTCTGCAAGCTCAAGCACGAACGAACCGTAGGAATATCCGAAGATGTCCTCAAGAGATACCTTATCGGAATACTTAAATCCTACTACGTTACCAAAGCACATCTTCATTACAGCCTCTGCTACACCGCCGTATGTGGGGGTGTAAGCCGCGAGGACCTTGCCTGCCTTGGTGAGAGCGGCTACCT